>JALWNR010000352.1 GCA_027083715.1 Bacteroidales bacterium | reverse complement strand
CATTAATAATAATCAAATCAGAATTATTTACTCCGTAATTTAAGCTGATTGCCGGATTTAATTCTTTATCAATGGCATATTGCAAAAAACTCATAAACGGACTAATTCCCGTTCCGCCGGCAATGAGTACACTGTCTTTTTCCATTGAGTCATCAAAATTAAAAATCCCGTAAGGTAATTTAAGCCAAACTTCATCTCCGGTTTTTAGTTGTTCAAACATTTGTCCGGTAAATTTTCCTTTTCGGGATATTAAAACTTCAATCAAATCTTTACGTGTAGGCGAATTGGCTATTGAAAACACACGCGATTCGGGCCAGTTAAAACTGGGGTCATAGCTGTCTGTTGCCAGATGCAAAAATTGCCCTGCTTTAAAATCAAAGCTTCGCTTTGCAGGTTTCAGTACATACTTACGTACCGTATCCGAATACTCGATAATTTGCGTTACACTAGCCTGTATTTTTCTGATAGCTGCCATTTATGCCAAAAATTCTTCAAATTTGCTGATTACGTAATCAATTTCTTCTTTTCCGTTTCCGGGATACAAACCCATGAAGAAAGTGTTGTTCATGATGTAGTCGGTGTTTGTTAAATCACCTACAATGCGCATATCCACACCTTCAAAAGCCGGTTGGCGCGTAATATTTCCTGCAAACAGATTGCGTGTGTGTATTCTGTTTCTGTTTAAAAACTGAACCAGCTCATTGCGCGAAACACCTGCATCTTTACGAGTACTTACTAAAAATCCAAACCATGAAGGATCACTGTTTTCAGTAGCTTTGGGAAGGATTAATTTATCTTCAAATTTTTTTAAACCATCGTAAAACAGCTTGAAATTTTCTTTGCGTTTATCTACAAATTGTGTTAGTTTTTTCAGTTGTTCAACACCTACTGCTGCCTGCATATCGCTTACTTTCAGATTGTAGCCAAGGTGCGAGTACACAAATTTATGATCGTAGCCCACCGGCAAACGCCCAAATTGTTGTGTAAAGCGTACACCGCAAGTGTTGTCTTCGCCCGGACCGCAGTAACAATCGCGTCCCCAATCACGGAATGATTTTGCAATACGTGCCAGCTCTTCGGAGTGGCTGACTACTGCGCCGCCCTCACCCATAGTAATATGATGCGCCGGATAAAATGAAAAAGTTGCCAAATCGCCAAAGGTTCCTGTTAATTTGCCTTCGTATTTTGAACCTAGAGCATCGCAATTGTCTTCAATTAACCACAGGTTGTATTTTTTTGCAAAATCTTTTACCACCGATAAATTAAACGGATTGCCCAGAGTATGTGCAATAAAAATAGCTTTGGTTTTTTGCGAAATTGCTTGCTCAAGCATTTCTACGTTAATGTTATAAGTTTCCAAATCCACATCAACAAAAACCGGAATAAGCTGGTTTTGAACAATGGGTGCAACTGTTGTAGGGAAACCTGCTGCAACGGTAATTACTTCATCGCCGGGCTTTAATCTTCTGTTTTTTAATTTAGGCGAAGTCAAAGCCGACATTGCCACCAAGTTTGCCGATGAGCCGGAATTAACAAGAATCGCTTCGCTTGCACCAAACATATTTGAAAATTCATATTCAAATTCCTCGGCAAATCGTCCGGCGGTCAGCCAAAAATCCAAAGATGAATCTACCAAACTAACTATTTCTTTTTCATCAAAAACACGTCCTGCATAACGCACAATAGATTTTTCCGCTTCAAATTTTTGTTCGGGAAATTTTGCTTTATAATATTGTTTTGTCAGTTCCAGTATTTGTTTTCTTAATTCTCGTTCGTTCATATTTTGTTTTTTTTGATTTTGTTCATTTAAATAATTAATTCAATATCCAACACTTGGTATTTAACATTCAATACTCAACATTTAATATTTAACACTCAATATTCAATACTTAACATTCAATATTTAATAAAAGTCCAAGCCTCCTGTTTTTTTCGTAAATTCATTAAATGTTTGCAAGTTTTTATCTCTTTCAGAGATAATGGGATTTTCAACAGGCCATTCAATGTTTAAATCTTCATCGTTCCAAAAAATTCCTGCATCCGCATCTTTATTGTACCAATTATCATGTTTGTAAATAATATCGCAGTTTTCGGTAAGCGTGCAAAAACCATGTGCAAAGCCTCGCGGAATAAATAAACTTTTTTTATTTTCTGCCGATAGAATTACAGAAATCCACTTTCCGTAAGTAGGTGAATTTTTTCGGATGTCCACTACTACATCATAAATTTCACCACTGATACAACGGATGAGTTTTGCATCGGTATGCGGTGGGTTTAAAAAATGCAAGCCGCGCAAAGTGCCTTTTTGTTTTGAGTGCGAATGATTTTCCTGAACCCACTCCCTGTTTAATCCATGTTGTATAAAAATAGACGAATCGTAAGTACGCATAAAAAAGCCACGATGATCCTCAAAAGGCGAAGGTTCAATTTCAAAAACTCCTTTCAGTTTTTTTTCTGTAATTTTCACTGTATGTTATTTATGAATAAAAAGTGTTCTCTAAAAATTAATTTATCAAAGCCTGCTCCGGTACCCCGGAAGCTTTCATCCGCCTGCCGGCTGATGAGTAGCATAGAGCAATCATTTTTCAGAGCTTAGCTAAAGCCAAAAAAGTTTATCGTTTATATGCTTGTTTTCAATATGGTATTGCAATTGTTTCAGGCGAATAAAGTACCTGCCGGTGAACTTATCTTCGTTCATACCGTATTTTTTGTAGGCTTCGTAAACCTCTTCAATACCTTTTTTTAATGTCCATTTGGGCTTGAAATTTGGCAGTTCACGAGTAATTTTATCAAAATTCACTCTGTAAGAGCGTGAATCGCTACCGTGCTCACCGGTAATTATCACACTACATCCGGGCACTACCTCGCCTACCATTTTTGCAATATCCCTGATCTGAAAATTTTCAGCTGTTTGTCCTACATTGTATGATTGGCGATTTACTACCTCTTTGGGAGCTTCAATTACGGCAATAAAAGCACGTGCAATATCTTCGGCATGTACTAATGGTCGCCAGGGTGTACCGTCGCTCATAATTTTAATTTGTCCGGTAGTAACTGCCCATCCAACCAAATTATTTACGACCAAATCAATTCTCAGTTTGGGTGAAATACCATAAGCAGTAGAATTGCGCATAAAAGTAACCGCAAAATCATCCGTTGCCATCGGAACAATATCTCTTTCGGAATATACTTTTGATTTTGCATAAGCCGTAACCGGGTTAAATTCAGCTGTTTCATCCAAAGCTGTATCACCATCGGCAATGCCGTACAAACTGCATGAAGAGGAATAAATGTATTTTTCCACACCTACTTTTTTAGCCAGTTTAGCAATTTCAACCGATGCCAGATGGTTAATATCATAAGTAAGTTGCTCGTCTAAATCGCCTAATGGATCGTTTGATAAAGCAGCCAGATGACAAATGGCATAGGCCCCTTCCAAATCTTTTTCGGTAATTTTTCGTGTATCCTTGATAATTTCCGTAAAACCCTCTTGGGGTGGATAAAACTCACAGTCTTTGCCAAAGTATTGTGTGTCAATACCTACCACTTCGTAGCCTTTTTCTAATAATAAAGGTACTATCAGCGAGCCAATGAAACCTGTATGTCCTGTTACGATAATTTTTTGCATTTGGTTTAGCTTTTAGATTTAATTATATAATTTTAAAAAATAGTTTTATTTGTACACGGGATATTAATCGTTCCATACTTTCCATGCGGCTTTACCAGTATCCCAAAGTTTATTGAGGTGATTCAGGTCACGTACGGTATCGGCACATTCCCAGAAACCTTCATGTTTAAAGGTCATTACTTCGCCTTTGTCGGCAAGTGTTTCCAGTGGTCCAAATTCAAAATCACAATCTTTGTCCGGTCGGAGATAATTTAATATTTCCTTGTTAAATACCATAAACCCACCATTGATAATACCTTTCGAGGTTTGAGGTTTCTCTTCAAACGAAACAACACGTCCGTTTTCCTGAATAATTTCACCAAACATTGAAGGCGGACGAACTCCGGAAAGCGTAACCAGTTTTCCGTGTGCATTATGATAATCAACCAGCTGATTAATATTGATGTCCGAAACTCCATCACCGTAGGTGAGCATATTTACATCATCCAGGTATTTTTCCAGACGTTTTATTCTTCCGCCTTTTAAGGTATCAAGTCCTGTATCTACAAGTGTTACATTCCAGTCATCCGTTTCAGTATCGGAACCGTGGAAAGTAACATTTCCTGATTTTGTACTAATGGTAAAATCGTTATTATGATATTTCATGTTGTAGAAATAATCTTTAATAACATTTCCTTTGTAACCACGAGCGATAACAA
>JALWNR010000351.1 GCA_027083715.1 Bacteroidales bacterium | reverse complement strand
AAATACTATTTTTGAATATATCAAAAATTATGGTTCTCAAACAGAAAAAGTCATTGATTTTCAAACTCCCGAACGATTAAAAGAAAAATTAAATTTTGCTATTTCATCAGCTGGAGGTAATGATGATACCTTATTAAACGATGTTCAAAGCTATTTGAAATACAGTGTAAAAACCTATCATAAGCAATTTGTAAATCAACTGTATTCTGGCGAAAATATGCCTGCTTTTATCGGTGAAATAATTACCGCATTAACTAATACATCAATGTACACCTATGAAGTAGCACCTATTGCAACATTGATTGAAAAAGAGTTAATTCAAAAAATGTGTAAGATTGCTGGATTTGAAAACGGAGGAGGCACATTTTCAACAGGAGGAAGCAATGCCAATATGTTGGCTATGATGAGTGCACGTAATAGAATTTTACCTATGGTAAAACAAAATGGTGTACAATCGGCTCCGGTTTTAAGTGCTTTTGTTTCAGAACAGTCGCATTATTCCTTTGATACGGCAGCTAATATTTTAGGTATCGGAAGCAAGCATGTTTATAAGGTAAAATCCGATTCTTCCGGAAAAATGATACCCTCAAATTTGCAAAATCTTATTGAAAAAAGTATCAGCATGGGAGAAACTCCATTTTTTGTTGCAGCAACTGCCGGAACAACTTTATTGGGAGCATTTGATCCTTTGGATGAAATTGCGGAAATGGCAAAAATGTATCACCTATGGATGCATGTGGACGGTTCTTTTGGCGGCAGCATTATTTTAAGCAATAGATATCAATATTTGTTCAAGGGATTGGAAAAAGCCGATTCTTTTACATGGAATCCACATAAATTAATGAATGTACCTCTTATTGCTTCGGTTTTACTTTTAAAAGATAAACATCGTCTTACTAAAAACCTGAGTGATTTGAATACCGATTATATTTATCATGATAATGATTTGGAAGAATATAATTTAGGCAAACAATCGGTACAATGTGGCAGACGTGTGGATGCACTGAAAGTTTGGCTGGCATGGCGATATTATGGAGATTTAGGCTATGAAAAACGTATTAATAAAATGTTTGACTTGGCTAAATATGCCGAAAATATAGTAAAAAATAATAGTAAACTTCAATTACTTGCCGAAAGGCAATCACTGAACATTAATTTTATCTATAAAAGTAAAAATCCCGAAAGAAATAATGAGCTAAACCTTAAGATACGTGAAAACCTGATGCGCAAAGGAATAAGTTTGGTAAATTATGGTTACCTGAAAAATAAAGTATCCATTCGTTTGGTAATTTCCAATCCGGATATTGATGAAAAAGATTTAAATAAATTTTTTGAAAATTTTATTACCGAAGGTAATAAGTTTGAGGATGAAGTATATCAAAACAGCCTGATACACGAAACCGAAAAATGCTTAATTGTTGAAACACATGAATAAAGCTGCAATAATAATGCTCGCCTGGCCCGAAACACCTGCTATTCAGGTTGGATCATGGTATGAACCTGTGATGAAGTTGTTGGGTTTCAACCAAAACGGTTATTATAAAGCGGGGCATTCAGCCTTGGTACTTGTTGATGCCAGCGGAAAACTCCATTATTTTGATTTTGGAAGATACCACACACCCCTAAAACACGGAAGAGTGCGCAACGAAGATACCGACCCTAATTTACAGATAGCTATAAAGGCTGAATTTAATAATCAGAATAGAATTGCTAATCTTGAAAATATTCTGTTAACTCTTTCCAAACAGAAAGATTTTCACGGTTACGGAAAAATGTATGCTTCTATCCAATACGAAATCAGTTTTGAAAAATCATACCGTTTTGCTAAACAGCAACAACAATTAGGTGCAATTCCTTACGGACCTTTTGCCTATAAAGGTACAAACTGTTCGCGTTTTACTTCAAGAGTTTTTAGAGCAGGAGTAGATAGTCTCTATAAAAAAATACAAGGTTTTTTACCTTTTTCATTTACGCCAACACCAATAGGAAATGTACTGATTGCATCTTACAAAAATTATTTCTACAAAGTAGAAAATACTTTTGTGAAAAGAAAAAGGGCAAATATTTTTACTTTTTTAGCACACTGGACATTGCCGCCAATTAAAGCAGTTCCTATTAATCTAAAAGGCTTTGATCAGAAAAGCACTAAAATGTCGGCAAATAAAGCACTTATAAACTAACAAAAATGCAAATATATCAGCAAAAAAATGAATTTACTCAGGGAGCATTGTCTGCTCCTGAATATCCTGATAATTTACCTACCGGTTGTAAATGGTTAGGCGGTGAAGGTTACGGTGTTTGGTTTCATATATCAAAGCCGGAAAATACAAAAAACAATGAATTTAGAATACGTCGATATTCTTCAAAAGGAGTATTGCATTGCGACCGGATATTTCAATTAGCACAGGATAATTTTTTTGATATTAATGCTGATTTTGAATTTGCCTATATTTCACATTGTGAACGATGTGTAATAATACAAAAAGCAGCAATTTTAATTTTTCAATACAAAAAGGATGAATAAAATCGTAATATTACTGTTGATGGTATTTCCTGCATTTTTGAATGCACAGGAAAACACATACAAACAGCTTGATGCCGTAAAATTTCAAGAACTGGTAAAATCAGGTAAAGGGATGATATTGGATGTACGTACAAAATCAGAATTTGATAATGAACACATTGCCAATTCACAATACCTGAATTTTTATGCGCTGGATTTTAAAAAGAAATTACTTATGCTTCCAAAAGATGAAGAGATATATCTGTATTGCACCACCGGATACCGAAGTGAAAAAGCCGCAAAATATTTGGCAAAAAACGGATATACCAAAGTATATAATTTAGAACACGGAATTTTAGAATGGAACTTAGAAAATTTACCGGTAATCGAAGGCGAACCGTCAGCCAAACTAATGGCAGACAAAGTAAGTACGGAATTATTCACACAAACTGTATCGTCTGATACTTTAGTATTGATCGACTTTTATGCAACATGGTGTGGTCCTTGTCGTAAAATGATGCCTCTGATTGATAGCATACGCACTCAATATCACCCGGCAATGACAGTATTTAAAGTAAATGTTGATGTGAGTAAAAAATTGATAAAGCAAGAAAAAATAATTGGTGTTCCACTTTTTAGAATCTATCGTAGTGGAGAATTACTGTTTGAAAAAGACGGGATACTAAGTCGTAAAGAACTCGAAGCCATTATTGATAAATTATTATCCACAAAAACACCCTAATGTCTTTTACATGACAAAAATATATACTGCCGACAGCTACTTTTACATCAAAATTAATACAAATTAAAAAATCAAAAAAAATGAAACATCTATTATTAACGGTTAGTTTAATCGTAGTAGCAGCTTTTGGAATAAAAGCACAGAATTATATGACCAAAACAGGTCATGCACAGTTTTTTTCAGAAACTGTTGCCGAAAACATTACGGCAAATAATTATAAAATGGTAAGTACCCTGGACACTAAAACGGGTAATATGATTTTTTCGGTACCTATTCAAAGTTTTGAATTTGAAAAAGCTTTGATGCAAAAACACTTTAATCAGGAAAATTTTATGGATTCAAAAAAATATCCAAAAGCAAAATTTAAAGGTAAAATTGACAATATTAACGAAGTTGATTTTTCAAAACCCGGTGTGTATAATGTAACTGTTTCAGGCGATATGACCATGAAAGGCGTTACTAAACACATGACTGAAAAGGGAACTGTTGAGGTAAAAGGAAATGAAATTACTGCAAAATCTACTTTTAACATTGCAATTGCCGATTTTGGAATTGGCAAACCCACAAAAGCGAGCAAAAAGGAAAATGTAGCTGATATTATTAAAGTTGCTGTTGATTTGAATTACAAACCCAAAAATTAAGTCATGCTTAAAAAAATTATTTTTATAATTGCAATTTTTGCAGTTCTTGGCGGAACCTATGGTTTATACCTATATTTTATGCCACATCGTGATGTTCAATCTGTAAAGGCTTTTACTACGCTAAGTGCAGGCGATTTGGTTGCTGAATATCTGAAAGATAATGCAGCGGCTAATGCAAAATATTTGGCAGATGACGGCGATTCAAAGGTTATTGTAGTTACCGGTAAGGTTTTTTCAAAAGAAAAAGATCAAAAAAATCAATGGGTAATTATTTTAAAAGATGACAATCAACCTGTTGGTGTAAGTTGCACCTTCATGATGAACACAAATAAAAATGCTGAAAATTTACAAAAAGGACAAAATGTAAAAATAAAAGGAGTATTGCGCTCCGGTGTTGATGAAGATTCAGAAATGTTGGGTGAAGATGTAGTTATAGAAAAAAAAAAAAA
>JALWNR010000350.1 GCA_027083715.1 Bacteroidales bacterium | reverse complement strand
GTTAAAAGGTATTCTGCAAACTGATTTTCAGGGAGAAAGTCAGTAAAAGGCATATCTAAATTATTAAAAAAAACATTAGATACATACTCAGAACCAATGTTTCCTAAAAAACTAACAGAAATATTATCTTTTTCAATATCATTATAAATATGAAAACGCGGAAGAACTGTATCAAATGGCATGCTACGCATAAGATATCCATCCTCTAATGTCCAAGACGATAAAGACGGTAAGGAATCTTTCTGTACGATATTTTCTGGGGGGGTCACTCCTGCTTTTGCACGATTAACTTGCGAAACAGCTAAAGCAGGCTGAAAAACAATAAAAATGTACAGTAAAAATATTCTAAATTTAGCTAATTGTCCAATCATAATATATTTGCTCTTAAAGCCTACTTAAACATCAAAATACAGATTAACTATACTTAATTTAAACACCTAATTAGATTTTAAAATTTTCTGACCCACCGATAGATAATTTATCAAAAATTTATCTTGTTACGATAAAATAACACAAAATAAACGATAAAAACAAAACTAAGCAAGTTAGAAATAAGAACAAAATAAAAAAGGCTATCATTAATATTTGACAGCCTTTTTTATCTATATAGTAAAATTTCTTTTATTTTCCTTCTTCTTTTTTATCATCTGTATCTTCTGATTTAGTTTCCTCTTTTGTGTCAACAGAATTATCTTCGGTTTCAGATTTTACTTCTTCCACATTATCAACAACTTCTTCCGAGCTGGTATTTTCAACTTTAGTTTCAGTTTGAACAGCAGTAGTATCAGAAGATTTTTTCTTTCCCCTTCTTGAGCGTCTGGTAGTTTTGGCTTTCTCCTCTTTCTTAGCCAACATGTTCTCATTATAATCTACCAATTCAATAATACACATTTCGGCATTATCGCCTAAACGTGTTCCTGTTTTTAAGATACGCGTATAACCACCATTTCTATTGGCAACTTTAACAGCAACATCTCTAAATAATTCAGTAACCGCATATTTATTTTTCAAATATCCGAATACTACTCTACGTGAATGAGTTGAATCTTCTTTTGATTTTGTAATAAGTGGTTCAACATACATTCTAAGTGCTTTTGCTTTTGCAACAGTCGTTTGAATACGTTTGTGTAAAATCAAAGACGATGCCATATTTGAAAGCATAGCTTTTCTGTGCGCACTTTTCCGTCCTAAATGATTAAATTTCTTTCTGTGTCTCATTATCGTATGATTAATCCTTGTCTAATTTATACTTACTTATATCCATACCAAAAGTTAAGTTCATGTTAACCAGTAAATCATCAAGCTCGGTTAATGATTTTTTCCCAAAGTTTCTGAACTTTAACAAATCGTTCTTATTGTACACAACAAGGTCGCCAAGGGTATCAACATCAGCTGCTTTCAAACAGTTTAGTGCACGAACGGATAAATCCATGTCCACTAATCGAGTTTTCAGTAATTGACGCATGTGCAATACTTCTTCATCAAATTCTTCATTTTCATAATTTTCATCAGAATCCAATGTAATTTTTTCATCTGAGAATAACATAAAATGATGAATCAATATTTTGGCGGCTTCTTTTAATGCATCCTTAGGGTGAATAGAACCATCCGTATCAATCTCAATAACTAACTTTTCGTAGTCGGTCTTTTGTTCAACACGATAATTTTCAATAGAATATTTCACATTTTTTATAGGAGTAAAAATAGAATCTATTGCAATAACACCTAACTCTGCATCTTCATTTTTATTTTCCTCAGCCGGTACATATCCTCTACCTTTGTTAATAGTAAGCGTCATTTGAAGTTTAACATCAGACTCCATTCGACAAATTACCTGCTCAGGATTTAAAATTTTAAAGTTTGTCAAAAACCTGCTAATATCATCAGCTTTGAAAACCTCTTGCCCCGAAATAGTCATAGAAACTACCTCACTATCCTCATCTTCGATTATTTGCTTTAAGCGAATTTTTTTCAGGTTAAGAATAATTTCGGTAACGTCTTCAATTACACCGGCAATAGTAGAAAATTCATGATCTACTCCCTCAATTTTCACAGAGGTTATTGCAAAGCCTTCCAATGATGAAAGCAATATACGGCGCAATGCATTTCCAATGGTAATTCCATAGCCCGGTTCAAGCGGACGGAACTCAAAAGTACCCGAAAAATCATCGGCTTCGAGCATTATAACCTTGTCAGGTTTTTGAAAAGCTAAGATTGCCATAAATTATTAATTATATTTTTTTATTTAGAATATAGTTCAACGATAAGTTGCTCTTTAATATTTTCCGGTATATCACTACGTTCCGGAACACTAACAAATTTTCCACTCATAATACTTGAATCCCACTCTAGCCAAGGGTATCTTGAATGATTAGCTGATGCTAATGATTCAGCAATTACTTCTAACGACTTAGATTTTTCACGTACACTAACAATATCTCCCGGGCGTAGAGTGTATGACGGGATATTTACTATTTCACCGTTCACAGTAATATGTCTGTGCGAAACCAATTGTCTGGCACCTGCACGTGTTGGAGCAATTCCTAAACGAAAAACTACATTATCTAATCTTCTTTCAAGATATTGGAGTAAAACTTCACCGGTAATACCCTTACTTCTTGATGCTTTTTTAAATAAATTAGAAAATTGCTTTTCTAAAATACCATAAGTGTATTTCGCTTTTTGCTTTTCCTTCAATTGAACAGCATATTCCGACAATTTTCTTCTTCTTTTGCTAACTCCGTGCATTCCCGGAGGATAATTTTTCTTCTCTAAAAATTTATCTGCTCCGTAAATGGGTTCTCCAAATTTACGTGCAATTTTTGATTTTGGTCCTATATATCTAGCCATTGATTTTCTTTCTAAAATTATTAATTATACTCTTCTTCTTTTAGCAGGTCTGCAGCCATTATGTGGTAATGGCGTAACATCAACAATTTCTGTTACTTCAATACCCATTCCATTAATTGCTCTTATCGCAGATTCTCGTCCGTTACCGGGTCCTTTTACGAAAACTTTCACCTTGCGTAAACCAAGATCGTGAGCAGTCTTAGCACACTCTTCAGCAGCAACCTGGGCTGCATAAGGAGTATTCTTTTTAGAACCTCTAAAACCCATTTTCCCGGCTGATGACCAAGAAATTACCTGTCCTTGACTATTAGTCAAAGAAATAATAATATTGTTAAAAGATGAATGAATGTGTGCTTGACCTAGTGGCTCAACTTTTACTACTCTCTTTTTTGAAACTTTAGTCTTCTTCGCCATAATCAATTATTTTTTAGTAGCCTTTTTCTTGTTTGCAATAGTTTTCTTTCTTCCTTTACGGGTACGGGCATTATTTTTTGTAGATTGCCCTCGAACCGGTAAACCAATACGGTGACGAATTCCGCGATATGCTCCGATATCCATCAAACGTTTAATGTTCATTTGAACTTCTGAACGCAATTCACCTTCAATTTTAAACTCGTCGTTAATTACATTTCTGATCTCTGTTTTCTGATCATCAGTCCAGTCTTTAACCTTTTGGTTAATGTCAACACCAGCCTTTTCCAAAACCTTTTGTGCTGTACTTCTGCCTATACCGTAAATATAAGTTAAGGCAATCTCTCCTCTTTTGTTATCCGGAATATCAACTCCTACTATTCTAGCCATAAATCATTTAATTAATAATTTGAACTTAACCTTGGCGTTGTTTAAATTTAGGATTTTTTTTATTAATAACATAAATCCTGCCTTTGCGTTTTACAATTTTGCAATCCGCACTACGCTTTTTTACTGATGCTCTAACTTTCATCTGTTTATATTTTAATGTTCATTAAAAGCTATCTGCTTATTTATATCTAAAAGTAATTCTTCCTTTTGTTAAATCATATGGCGACATTTCAACCTTTACTCTATCGCCGGGTAATATTTTAATATAATGCATTCTCATTTTTCCGGAGATATGCGCCGTAATAATATGTCCATTTTCCAGTTCAACACGAAACATAGCATTTGACAATGCCTCTTTTATTGTTCCATCTTGTTCTATCGAAGGTTGTTTAGCCATTGTTATTTATTATTTAATACTTCTTCTACAAATTCAAATGATGATAATATATCCGCTTTCCCTTTTCTAACAGCTATTGTATGCTCAAAATGCGCAGAAGGTTTTCCGTCTTTGGTCTTAATTGTCCAACCATCATCTTCTTGATAAATTTCTTTTTTTCCCATATTTATCATGGGTTCAATTGCAATAACCAAACCCTCTTTCAGTACAATTCCTCTGCCGCGTTTTCCATAATTAGGCACCTCCGGTTTTTCATGAAGTTTTTTACCAACTCCATGCCCAACCATTTC
>JALWNR010000349.1 GCA_027083715.1 Bacteroidales bacterium | reverse complement strand
ACATAAGATTTAATGATAATAATGTTCAGTTGCAGATACTCGTGCAAATCTAACAAAGTTTCCTATAAACGGCCATTTTTGTTTTAAAGAACAAACAAAAATCAGAGTAGCCTTTTCTTTAATCTTGAAAATTTAGCGAACGGGGAAGAAGAATACTTCTCGTATTTTTCTAACGGCTTTGCTTTAAGGGTGTGTTTATTTACCTATTTTTGAGGAATATAAATTTAAAATAAAGTTCGTAGCTTTTTTCCAATTAACGAATTATGGCTAATATAAAAGATAAAAAGGAATCGCTGGACTTTGTTTATGACTTTTATGTCAAGATGAAAAAGAATAATATTAATCTGGCTTACGAAGGGGAAATAACCCACCAGATAACAAAAGCTTTTACATCTTTGACAGAGAATAACATGATCAAAGAAGAAGATCCGAATGCGGTTCAAAAAAAGGTATTCCATGTAATGGTTGAATGTTTACAAAACATTAGTAAACATGCCGAAAACAGGAATAATATCGTTACGTCAAAAGATGGGCGCGGTATTTTTATGGTAAGTAAAAACGATTTAGAATATAATGTTACTACCGGCAATGTCATTGACAATGATAAAGTTCCTGAACTTCGTGAAATGTTGGAAAACATTAACCGCTTGGATCCGGACGGATTAAAAAAATTATATAAGCAACAAATGCGTGAAGGAAGACTTTCAGAACGGGGAGGAGCAGGTTTAGGCTTTATTGATATTGCCCGGAAAACAGGGCAAAAACTAATTTACAGCTTTTTAACAATTAACGAAGAAAAATCATTTTTTGTTTTAACATCAACTATTTCCAGACTAAAATCTTAAAAAACAATAATAATTATGCAAGCGATAAAGATTAAAGGCACAGACGATACTCCAAATGTTATTTTAGATAAAGACAACGGTATTTTTGAAATATCCGGACGTTCTTTACCCGAAGATGTGGCTGCTTTTTATGAGCCAATTCTTGAATGGCTGGATGAATATGCAGAAGAACCTTTGGATAAAACTGTTTTTAATTTTAAACTCGAATATTTTAATACTGCCTCGTCTAAACTCTTATTAGATGTACTTCTAAAATTAGAAGATATGTACGATGACGGCAAAGACGTTATGGTAAGATGGCATTATCCGGATGATGACGAGGATATGGAAGAAGCAGGTGAAGAATATGCGGATATTGTTGAAGTACCCTTTGAACAAGTAAGTTATACAATTGATTAAAACCCTTACTGACACCTGAAATTATTGTTTCTCAGATAAAGGTTTTAGTATAATTATTAAAATATGAGTGAGGAAATATTAAAAGCATTAATGCAATTGTTTGCAATTATCGCAAAGCAAGACGAAGGTGTTGAACACAACGAGCTTGCTTATGTTGAAAATTTCCTTACCTCTCAATTAAGTGAAGAAGCCGCTAAAGAATATTTAAACCGCTTTAAAGAGCAAGCCGGAATTATCGGTGCAAAAAGCGAAAAAAAGAAAGCCCGACTTACTGCAGTTAATGAGTCTGTTCGGGTTTTAGGTATTTGTCGTAAAATCAATAAAAAGCTAGACCAAAAACAAAAGGTAATTGTTTTAGTGCGTCTTTTTGAGTTGATAAACGCCGACCGAAGGTTTTCAGAGCAACGAATGGCTATTATCAATACCGTTGCCGAGGTTTTTAATATTGATAAAGACGAATTTAAAAATATTGAAAATTTTGTCATTCAAGATCAAATTAGTGAGTTGGACGATGAATCCATACTCATTGTAAACGATAAAGAAAATTACTGTACTTTTTGCAATCACATAAAATCCGAAGCGCTTGACGGAAATATATTAATACTTCAAGTAAAAAGAACAGACCTTTACTTTTTACGTTATACGGGCAAACAAGATGTTTTTCTTAACGGGCAAGGTGTTTTCAATAACCGGATTTATCTTTTTGCACCTGGTAGCACTATCAGGCTTCCAAAAGGAAAACCCGTTTATTATAGTGATGTAGCTGCTACTTTTCTTGCCGATAAAGATTTTACACGATTATCTTTTAATGTAAAAGAGGTAAGCTACCGTTTTCCAAGCGGAAATCTTGGATTGCGCAATATAACCTTTTCGGTTACTCACGGCAAACTGGTTGGGATTATGGGTGCCAGTGGTGCCGGTAAAACTACCTTGTTGAATGTTCTTGCAGGCATCAATAGCCCCACTGAGGGTGAAGTGGTAATTAATGGAATAAATTTTCATCAGGAGCCTGAAAAATTGGAAGGAGCTATCGGTTACATTCCGCAGGATGATCTTCTGATAGAAGAACTCACTGTTTTTGAAAACCTTTTTTATAATGCAAAGCTTTGCTTTAAAGGTAAATCGGATGAGGAAATTACCGATATTGTTAATACCACTTTGCAAAATCTTGGCTTATATGAGCGCAGAGATTTGAAAGTGGGTTCACCTATGAATAAAACTATATCGGGCGGGCAACGAAAGCGCTTGAATATTGCATTAGAACTTATTCGTGAACCATCCATACTTTTTGTTGATGAACCTACATCTGGACTTTCATCACGCGATTCGGAAAACGTAATGGATCTTTTAAGCGAACTCACGCTGAAAGGAAAACTCATTTTTATTGTTATCCATCAGCCATCTTCCGAAATCTATAAAATGTTTGACCAGATGATTATTCTGGATCAAGGTGGCTATATGGTGTATTTTGGTAACCCCGTAGAAGCTATTGTTTATTTTAAGAAAATAGATAACCAAATTAACAGTGAAGTTGGCGAATGTCCTACATGTGGTAATGTAACTCCTGAACTTGTATTTAATATAATTGAAGCTCAGGTAGTTAATGAATTTGGGCAATATACCGATCAGCGAAAAGTATCACCGGCTAAATGGGCAGAACACTTTGGACATTATCGTAAAGATGTAATCCATGAAGATGTTCATGAAGACCCGCCGAAAAATTTAAGTATTCCCAAATGGCTGAATCAGTTCCGTATTTTCATGACACGGGATGTTTTGTCAAAAGTTAGTAACACCCAGTATGTTGTATTAAATTTACTGGAAGCACCTTTATTGGGTTTTATCCTTTCGTTTATTATATATTATATTGCTGATCCTTCATCCAATGTATATATTTTCTACGATAACGAAAATATACCACCGTATATATTTATGAGTATTGTAGTGGCACTGTTTTTAGGACTAACCGTTAGTGCCGAAGAAATATTTCGTGACCGAAAGATTTTAAAACGTGAAAAATTCTTGAATTTAAGCCGGTCAGCCTATCTATTTTCAAAAATTAGTATTTTAACGGCAATTTCTGCTATTCAGGCAATTTTATTTGTTGTTATCGGTAATTATATTTTAGGAATTGAAAATATGTACTTCCAGTATTGGCTGGTACTTTTCAGTGTTTTCGTTTTTGCCAATATGATGGGCTTAAATATCTCATCTGCATTTAATTCAGCTGTTACCATATATATACTTATCCCTTTGCTTATGATTCCTCAAATGGCATTGGGCGGTGCCATGTTTAGTTTTGATAAATTAAACAGAGCTTTGGGGTCTATTGGGCAGGTACCGTTGATTGCCGAGTTTATGGCATCACGTTGGGCATATGAAAGTTTAATGGTAAATCAGTTTAAAGACAATAAATACGAAAGAATATTTTATAAAGTTGACCAAAAAATAAGTACAGCCAATTACAAACAAGTATATTATCTTGCTCGTTTATCGGATGCAGTTGAAGAAAATTTGGAATGGTATGATGAAATTGAAGAAAACGAGAATATTAATAAAGACTCTATTAAAGGGTTGATGGAGAAAAATTTTGCTTTACTGAGGAACGAATTAGCAAAAGAATCAAAAAGAATTAAAAAATTACCGTTTAAAGATTATGATTTACTAAATGTTAATGCTTTTGATGAGGATGCAGCTGATGAAATTATTGCCCATATAGATAAATGGCAAGATTATTATACTAAAATATTTGCCAAAGCAGATAAGCGTAAGCAATACATAATCAACTACATGAACGAAAAAAATCCGGGTAGCTATTTGAGGCTTAGAAATAAGTATCATAACGAGAAATTACATGATATAACCATAAATACGTATGAAAAAAATAAAATTCTGAGGCATAAAGATGAATTAATTCAGCAATATGAACCAATTTTTCATATTCCTGATAATTTTAGTACTATTGGAATTCGTGCTCATTTTTATGCACCAAAAAAATATTTTTTGGGGAATTATTACGAAACTTTTTGGTTTGATGTAGTTATTATCTGGATAATGACTATACTATTATATATACCATTGTATTATGATCATTTAAGA
>JALWNR010000348.1 GCA_027083715.1 Bacteroidales bacterium | reverse complement strand
ATCTAAATATCAGATCATGAATTTACATGAATCTCAAGGAAAATATATTTTAAGTAAGTTTGGAGTTCCTGTTCCGAAAGGGATTGTAGCTGATACTCCTGCAGCAGCTTTGCAGGCAGCTCGCCAGATAAAAAAAGATGTGGGTGTGGATAGTTTTGCTGTTAAAGCCCAAATTCATGCCGGAGGACGCGGAAAAGGCGGAGGCGTAAAAATTGCCAAGTCGCTCAACGAAGTTGAGGAATATGCAAAGCAAATATTAGGAATGACCTTGGTAACCCATCAAACCGGACCCGAAGGAAAAGAAGTTCACAAGGTATTGATTGAACAAAGCATTTATTACCCGAATGAGAACGGCGAAATTGATGTTGCTGAGTATTACATGAGTGTTTTATTAAATCGCGCCAGCGGGAAAAACATCATTATGTATTCGCCCGAAGGCGGAATGGATATTGAAACCGTTGCTGCCAAAACACCCGATAAAATTTTTACCGAAGAAGTAGAGCCGGGTATCGGTTTACAACCCTATCAGGCACGAAAAATAGCTTTTAATTTGGGTTTAAGCGGTCAGGCGTTTAAAAACATGGTGAAATTTGTAATGGCTCTGTATCAGGCATACGAGGGTAGCGATGCGGCTATGCTGGAAATTAATCCTGTTTTTAAAACTTCTGATGATAAGGTTTTGGCAGCAGATTGCAAAGTAAACATTGACGACAATGCACTTTATCGTCAAAAAGAATTTGCCATGATGCGCGATTTGACTGAAGAAGACCCTGCTGAGGTAGAAGCCGGAAAATACAATCTGAACTTTATTAAACTTGATGGAAATGTTGGTTGTATGGTAAACGGTGCCGGACTTGCCATGGCAACTATGGATATTATCAAACTTTCCGGTGGTGAACCGGCAAACTTTCTTGATGTTGGCGGTACTGCTAATGCAGAAACTGTTGAAGCAGGTTTCCGTATCATACTGAAAGAACCGAATGTTGAAGCTATTTTGCTGAATATTTTTGGTGGTATTGTTCGTTGCGACCGTGTAGCACAAGGTGTAGTGGATGCCTACAAAAAAATCGGCGATATTAAAGTACCGGTAATTGTACGCTTGCAAGGAACCAATGCTAAAGAAGGTAAAGAACTGATTGACAGCTCAGGTTTGAAAGTACATTCTGCGATTACTTTGCAGGAGGCTGCAGACTTAGTTAAAGAATTGGTTTAATATTATAGCTAAAGTTCAAATATCTAACCGGATGATTTGAAATTTTAAGAACGGATTAATCTATATGGTAAATCCGTTTTTTTTTATTCATTGTTTTCTATCCACATTTCAATAACCTTCGGAAAATGTTCATATTCCAATTCGTGGATTTTTTTAGCTAAACTTTCGGGTGTATCATTTGGGCTAACAGGACATGTTGCTTGAAAAATAATATTACCTTCATCGTAATGTTCATTCACGTAGTGAATGCTTATACCACTTTGTTTTTCATTATTTGCAATTACTGCTTTATGTACATTCATGCCATACATGCCTTTCCCACCATATTTAGGCAATAGTGCAGGGTGGATATTAATTATTCGGTTTTTAAAAGCATGGATGAAATGTTCTGGTATCAGCCATAAAAATCCTGCAAGTACAATATATCCGATGTCTTTATTTTTTATATTTTTTATAATTTCATCTGATTTATAAAAAGTATCTTTATTAAAAACGAGTGTTTCAACATTAGACTTTTTGGCTCTTTCAAGTACATAAGCATTTTTATTGTTGCTTAAAACCAATTTAATTTTAATCTTGTGATGATTTTTAAAATAATTAATAATATTTTCGGCATTTGTACCGCTTCCGGATGCTAAAATGGCTATGTTTTTCACAAATACAATTTTTTGTTTTTTACAAATTTATGATTAATTTTTTAACATTGAAAAGCAAATTGAATAATCAAGAACCACGCAACATAAACAAAGATAGTACATTAAAGATTTCTAATCTACCTAATAGCATATTTATACTTAAAACATATTTGGCAGCATCGGGTAAAGCACCAAAATTACCAAGTGAACTTACATCACCAAATCCGGGACCTACATTACCAATTGTAGCTATTGATGCTGAAAATGCAGTCATACCATCTATATTCATTGCTGTGAGAATAAAAGTTGTCATAAAAAAAGTAAAAATATACAAAAGTATAAAAACCGTAGTTTGTTGTTCTAACTGCTCGCTAATGGGTTTTCCGTCCATTTTGGTAACAAAAATAGCATTTGGGTGTTTTAATAATTTAATTTGCTTTCCAATTAATTTAAAAAGCATATAAATCCTGTCAAATTTTAAGCCGCCTGATGTAGAACCGACCATTGCACATTGTATCGTAAAGTAAATCAGTATGATTCGAGCAAAAATCGGCCAATTAGGTGTATCGGCAGTAGCAAAACCGGTAGTTGTACCTAATGAAATAACCTGAAATGATGCGTATCGTAATGATGCCCACCAATCATAATATCCTGAATAATATAATTTTAAAGCAACAAGTAAAACACCAATCAGCATAATACTAATGTAGGCTTTTACAACCGATGATCTAAATACATTTTCTTTTCGTCCGATAAATGTTCCTGCAATTAATCCAAAATGAATACCACTGATGAGCATAAAAAATGTGATTACCATTTCAATACTTACATTATTAAAAGCAGCAACACTTAAATTTTTAGTTGAAAATCCTCCTGTTGCAATGGTGGCAAATGAATGATTTACAGCATCGAAAAAACTCATGCCTAAAAAATACAAAATCAGGGTCTCCAAAAAAGTAAGACTAACATACACAATAGCTAATATGCGCACAATATTTTTTAAGCGATAACGAAAATTTAATTTTGATAAATTAGAGATTTCTGCATTATAGATATTAATTTTAGCTCCTTTTTTTTGAGGAAGAATTAATAATACAAACAAAATTATACCAATACCTCCGATCCAATGGGTTGATGAACGCCAAAAAAGAATTCCTTTTGGCAATCCTTCAATATTATTTAAGATGGTTGAACCCGTTGTTGTAAATCCTGAAACACTTTCAAACCAGGCATTTGCAAAAGTAAATTCGCCCCCCCACATTATGTATGGTAAAGTGCCCACTAAACAAGTAAGCAACCAGCCTAAGACTACAATGGTTAGTCCTTCACCAAAGCTAATATTATCAGTGGGTTCAACAAAAACTAAAGGAAACCCACCTATTATGATACATATTATCGCACTAAAAAGCAAGGGGATGGCTGATTCCTCGTTCAAAAACCAGGAAATTAAAAATGAGATAAACAAAAAAAATGAGTTTATCAGTAATACATATCCCAGATGTTTTATAATAATTTCTTTTTTCATGTGTTTTGTACTAAAACCTTTTAATCATTAGGTGTTCTCATAAAATTAATAATTCAAAGTTTGTTTCGAAATTGTGGATGCTTTCATCTGCCAGCGAGTAGATGAGTAATGAGAAAAAATTAAATTTTTAGAGCTTATTGTAAGAATTATTCTCATTTACTAAACGTACTAACAAATTATTAATGGCTTGCTCCAACTGTTTTATTTCATCATTAGAGCTTAT
Source organism: Bacteroidales bacterium (assembly GCA_027083715.1). Lineage (GTDB taxonomy): Bacteria > Bacteroidota > Bacteroidia > Bacteroidales > NBLH01 > NBLH01. The sequence goes on along the minus strand of JALWNR010000348.1, from coordinate 747 downwards.
GCTTGAATTTAATAATTTTTGATCGGGTTCGTAAAATTTAACAGCTTCAACCAATTGTTCTATTGGATGCACAAAATATCGGGTAATAAAAAAACTAAGCATTAATGAAAAAATTAAAGCCGAAATTATGGATACAATACCGGGCATAATGGCTCGGTGTGCTTTATCTTTTATGGTTGAAGCTGTGTCGTGCATACTTTCTTCGTTTAAGAGCATCAAGCTGTTTACGGCTTCTTTAACATTTAAAAATTTTTGATGTATATTGCTTTTGTACCAAACAATATCGTTTTGTTTTGATGTTCCGACAATTGGTAAAATCCATTCTTTTTTATACGTTTCATATTTATTTTTTATATTGATAATGTGTTCGTCTTCACCAGACTCTGTGATATTATTTTTTACTACACCAAAAGCCATTTTAAATGAATTATCAGCAGAGTCAAGAATTGCTCTGCCATGCTCCCATTCGCCCATCATTAAAAGTAAAACTCCGCTGTCTTCTCTCTCTAATGCTTCCATCATGTTTTTAGCAGCTTTTATAGTTTTGTAATTATCTTCAATCAAAGATTGAAGATTATCACTTAATTTACGAAATTCATAAATAGAAACTACTCCTGCAACTGCCAGCATGGCAATTAAAAGTAAAAAACTTAAATAAATCTTTAATTTTAGTGATTTTTTCATTTTGAATGTTTTAACTCAACAAAATTATAGAACTCATCTTGAATAACATATCTTAAAAATAGT
>JALWNR010000347.1 GCA_027083715.1 Bacteroidales bacterium | reverse complement strand
GTTATGGATGGGGTTGAATTTTGGTGCATGTTTGACTTACTCTAAAAGATACTATTTTCGTGCACCGAATATTTCAACAATTTAAAATCTCCGCCTATTTCAATATTCATTTTGAAGGTAAAATAAATATCATGCAACACCCTGAAATAGATAAAAACTCACGAACCTTCAACATCAAAGAAATATATATTGATGAATATTACATTAAAAACGACAATGAACTCAGTATTGATGCTAAAATAAAAAATGATACAATTTTTTTAAAGTATTGATTTGGCAAATAGACAAACAGCATTCTTTATAAAGGTAAATTGCTGACATTAGAGGTGAAAGCTGAACGATATTCAGATAAAATTATCGAATAAAAAAGCTCACCGCCACAAACATAATAACCTAATTTACAGTCACTTATCAAAACACAGATATATTTAACAGTATCTTTCATTATAAATAAGCATTTGTTCAAGCACATTCGTTTATTATCTTTATAATCAAATCAAAACGGATAAATATGAACAGTTTATTGAATCTACAGAACAAAAAGTATTGTCTGCTTTTCTTCATTTTATTATTCATAGTAATACAGATAAATGCGCAAAAAACAATTAAGTTTGAAACCGAAGATAGTGTTAGCGTTACCGCCGATTTATATATTCAGCACAACAAAAATGCACCTTTTGTCCTGTTTTTTCATCAGGCAGGATGGAGCAGAGGCGAGTACCTTGAAATAGCTCCCTGGGTAAATAATCTTGGTTTTAATGCAATGGCTGTTGATCAGCGAAGCGGTAGTGCAGTAAACAATATAAAAAATCAAACAAAAATAGATGCTGCCAATAAAGGAAAAGGCACTAAATACCTTGATGCAATACCCGATATGATGGCTGCCATTCACTACGTGAAAACTCATTTTCCTGATGCAAAACTCATTATTTGGGGAAGTTCTTACTCATCTGCATTGGTACTGAAAATTGCCGGTGAGCATCCTGACTTGATTTCGGGAGTTTTAGCGTTTTCGCCTGCCGAATATTATGTCAGGTTTGGAAAATCCGATGATTACATTACCCAATCTGCAAAAAAAATACAGGTACCTGTTTTTATCAGTTCAGCACGAAACGAAACAGGCAGATGGAAGCCTATTTTTGAAAGTATTCCTTCAAAATCAAAAACAGGATTTATCCCCGAAGGAAAAGGTAATCACGGCTCACGTGCATTATGGAAAGAAAAACCGGATCATCAGGAATACAGAAAGGCGGTAAAAGAGTTCCTTTTGAATAATTTTATAAACAAATAGATTATGAATTATCTTAAAATTAGTTTTTCGGGCACATTATTAGTCTTATTCCTGCTAATCAGTCCGTTTTCAAGCAAATCTCAGCAAACTGATTTTGCGAAATTTGGCATTTCTGAAAAAAACACCCCGAAAGGAATAGCTGTAGGAGAAAAAGCACCTGTTTTTAAAGCAAAAGATTATTTAGGTAAAGAAGTAGATTTACAAAAATATATTGGCAAATCGGCAATAGTTCTAATATTTTACAGAGGAAACTGGTGCCCTGTATGTTCAAAATACTTAAAAAATTACACCGATTCAATGAAAATGGTAACAAACCGGGGGGCTGTTGTATTATTTATCACACCGGAAACTGCAGAAGGTGCAGAAAAAACAGTAAAAAAAACAAAATTAGCCTACCAGATTGTTATTGATTCGGACGAACAAATCATGAAAGCATATGATGTACTGTTTGAAGTAACAAAAAAGTACAACAGAAAAATTGAAACCCTTTTATTTACGGATATTGCGAAAAATAATGCAAAAGATGTTGCAAAGCTGCCTGTTCCTGCTACTTTTATCATAGATAAAAATGGCATAATCGTTTGGCGGCAATTTGATGTGAATTATAAAAACAGAGCAACAACAAAAGACATTCTGGAACACTTGCCGGATGAATAATATCCGCTAATCAAACTGTTTTTGCCAACTTAATTAATTTCCCTATTTTTGCAGGCTCAAAATTCAGGAAATTAATATGTCGTTAAAATCAGAAATAGAACGCCGGCGGACTTTTGCAATTATCAGTCATCCGGATGCGGGAAAGACAACACTTACCGAAAAACTTTTACTTTTCGGTGGTGCCATTCATATTGCCGGAGCAGTTAAATCAAACAAAATTAAGAAAACAGCTACTTCCGATTTTATGGAAATAGAAAGGCAAAGAGGTATTTCTGTAGCTACTTCGGTTATGGGATTTGATTATCGTGGAATTAAAATCAATATTCTGGATACACCCGGACACAAAGATTTTGCCGAAGATACTTACCGTACTTTATCGGCTGCCGATAGTGTAATTGTGGTTATTGATGTTGCCAAGGGGGTGGAAGAACAGACCGAAAAGCTGGTAGAAGTTTGCCGTATGCGCAAAATACCGATTATGGTATTTATCAATAAATTAGACCGCGAAGGAAAAGATGCTTTTGAACTGTTGGACGAAATAGAACAAAAACTTCATTTAAAGGTTCGCCCCTTATCATGGCCTGTTGGGATGGGTTATGATTTTAGAGGTGTTTACAATTTATACGAGAAAAAACTTTTTTTATACGAGAGCAGCGACAAACAAGTGCGCGAAGAACCCAAAGAAATTCATGATCTAAACGATAAAATATTAGATGAATATTTGGGCGATGCCACAGAAACTTTGCGCGAAGAAGTAGAATTAGTAAGTACGGTATATCCTGAGTTTAAACCGGAAACCTATCGTCAAAGTGAAATCAGTCCGGTATTTTTTGGAAGTGCATTAAATAATTTTGGTGTTAAAGAGCTGCTTGATTGCTTTTTGGATATTGCACCATCGCCCTTACCGCGCCAAACAAAAACCAGAGAAGTAAGCCCTTACGAGGAAAAATTTACCGGTTTTGTTTTTAAAATTCATGCCAATATGGATCCGAATCATCGCGACCGTCTGGCTTTTGTAAAAGTTGTATCGGGTGTATTTAAACGCAACACCAATTATTTGCACACACGCCTAAACAAAAAACTGAAATTTGCGGCACCAACGGCTTTTATGGCTCAAAAAAAATCGGTAATAGATGAAGCATACCCCGGTGATATTGTGGGTATTCACGATACCGGAAACTTTAAAATAGGCGACAGCATCACCGAAGGTGAACAGTTACAATTTATTGGTATTCCGAGTTTTGCTCCTGAAATTTTTCGTTATATTGAGAATGCCGACCCGATGAAATCCAAGCAATTGGCAAAAGGCGTGGATCAATTAATGGACGAGGGTGTGGCACAGCTTTTTATTCGTAATCACAACGGGCGAAAAATTATCGGAACTGTAGGTGCATTACAATTTGAGGTGATTGAATATCGTTTAAAGCATGAATACGGAGCCAGCTCACGCTGGAGTCCTGTTGATTTTTACAAGGCTTGCTGGGTAACAGGCGATGAAAATCAATTAGAAGAGTTTAAAAAGCAGAAATACCGTACCATGGCAAAAGATAAGCACGGCAGAGATGTATATCTTGCCGAAACATCATATTCGTTGCAAATGGCACAACAAAATTATCCGAAATTACAGTTTCACTTCAAATCGGAGTTTTAAGCTATTAGTAACAGATAAGCCGGATAGTTAGTGTGTATTCTTTGGGATTCTGTCTTCAGACTCCAGTCATCAGTCTTCAGTTTATACTTATGTTTACTGAAAACTGAGAACTGAAAACTGAAAACTGAGAATAATCTACACTACCCCCATTTCTTTCAAACAGCTTAAAATGGTCTGATAGGTATCTTCAATATCATTATCCAAACCTACCGAAAAACGGATTAGACCGTCCGACAAGCCCATTTCTTCCTGCACATCCTTAGGCACTTCGGATGATGTACTGTGCCCTGAATTACTAAACAGTGTTTTGAAGTATCCAAGACTAACTGCCAAATAACCAACACCTTTATCTTGCATTTTTTCCATCAGCTGATTTGCTTTTTCAGTAGTTTCTAAATCTATGGCAATCATTCCTCCGTAGCCGAATTCTTTATTCATAATCCGGTTAAGCACATCATATCCTTTATGAGTGGGCAATCCCGGATAGGAAACTTTCAAACCGATTTCGGTGAATTTATTTGCCAGATACATTGCATTATGGCTGTGTTGTTTCATCCTGATATGCAGTGTATTCAGGTTTTTCAGAATATTTGACGAACGCAAAGGGTCAAGCACCGGTCCCAAAAGCATGGAAGTACCGTTATTCACATCAATTAATGCATTAATAAATTCATTATCAGCACAAATGGCTCCTGCAACCGCATCGTTTTTCCCGTTGATAAACTTGGTCATGCTATACACCACAA
>JALWNR010000346.1 GCA_027083715.1 Bacteroidales bacterium | reverse complement strand
TCGCTATATTGTGCTTTTGAAGGTATTATTACCACATCTTTAAAGTTCTTGGCAGCCGCACGTATCAATGATATACCGCCAATATCTATTTTTTCAATAATATCTTGTTCTTCGGCACTGCTTTTTACCGTTTCTTCAAAAGGATACAAATCAACAATCACCAAATCAATTTCAGGAATCTCATATTGGCTTAATTGTTCCCTATCGCCAGCATTATCCCTACGGGATAAAATTCCTCCGAAAATTTTCGGATGTAATGTTTTTACTCTTCCACCCAAAATAGAAGGATATGAAGTTAAATCTTCTACCGCTTTTACGGCAATGTTCAAATCATCAATAAATGCTTTAGTTCCACCGGTTGAATAAATCTCTACACCTAAACGATTTAGCTCATTAACGATACGATCTAACTTGTCTTTATGATAAACCGAAATCAGGGCTGATTTTATTTTTTTCAAACTATTCATTTTCAAGTGATTTAATCAAGTTGCAAAAGTATTAATTTTCATGTCATTATTCAATAATAATTTACATTTTTTTGGATAAAATTTCCCACAAACTTATGAACATGCCACAATGTGATTTTTCATAATATTGTATTCTACAATCACCGACCTACTTGCTTGCTTTAAATAATTGATTAACAATAAATTAATTTAGAAAAAATAATATTAACAATAAGCTTATTATTAGTATTTAAGCTAAATTAATTAGTATGAATTCCTGAATTTAAGGATACACTAAAAAATCTAATCATCATTTTTATTTGCAATTGGAGTATTCATTTTATTCTATTAACTTTGTCATAAATTGTTCGGTAACTTTTTATATCAAAGCTATGATATTTCTTCATTTGCTAAAAGAAAGCCTGTTTTTTGCTTTTAATTCACTGGTAGTCAACAGACTTCGTACTTTTTTATCGCTGTTAGGTATTACTATTGGTATTTTTGCTATTATTTCTGTTTTTACGGTTATTGACTCATTGGAGGTAAGTATCCGAAACAGTATTGCAAAACTGGGTGATAATGTGGTTTATGTTCAAAAATGGCCCTGGGCAAGACAACATAACTATCCTTGGTGGAAATACTTAAATCGTCCGGTACCTAAGTTGAAAGAGAAAAAAGAGATTATGCGCCGATCACATTTGGCGCAAGCAGCAACTTTTATGGTTTCTACAAATAAAAACATACAGTACAAAGATAATTTAGCCGAAGGAGTTACTGTTTTTGCTGCTTCTCATGATTATGAAGACATCCGTTCGTTTGAAATCGAGAAAGGACGATACTTTTCATTATTTGAATCCAACAGCGGAAAAAATAAAGCGGTAATTGGAGCTGTAATTGCAGAAAAACTCTTTCAAGATGAAGACCCAATTGGTAAAACCATAAAAATACTCGGACGCAAAGTTACAGTTATCGGGGTTTTTAAAAAAGAAGGTTCGGATGCTTTTGATATTAGTAATGATGAGCAAGTACTTTTACCAATTAATTTTGCAAAAACTATTTTTGATATAAAAAGCGACCGCATGAACCCTATGATTATGGTAAAAGCCCATGAAGGAATAAGCGGAGATGAACTGATTGATGAGTTAAGGGGTATTATGCGTTCTATCAGAAGATTAAAACCAATGGAAGAAGATAATTTTGCACTCAACCAATCCAGCCTTATTTCGCAAAATTTTGACAGCCTTTTTCAGATACTTGATATTACAGGGATTATTATCGGAGGATTTTCTATTTTGGTAGGTGGTTTTGGTATTGCAAACATTATGTTTGTTTCGGTAAAAGAACAAACCAAGCTTATTGGTATTCAAAAAGCATTGGGTGCTAAAAGCTCATTTATTTTACTGCAATTTTTAAACGAATCTGTAATTTTGACACTTCTTGGAGGAATTTTAGGTTTAGTGATTATTTTTATCGGAACAAAAATAATATCAGCCGTTTTTGATATGGATTTTGCTTTAACATCAGGGAATATTCTAACTGGTGTTCTTATATCGGTTTCAATTGGAATAATTTCAGGAATAATTCCAGCTTATAAAGCAGCTAAATTAAATCCTGTTGAAGCAATTTCTTCGGTATAAATAATCTTTGACAAAGTTTTTTAAACTTTGTCAAAGATAAAAGTAGTTTTTACTCTTTTCCATCAACGTAATCTTGTAAATATTTAAAGTATTTGGTTAATTTTCCTTTTTTGGCAATAGTAGCCCGTTTGATAATCTTATCCTTATCCTCGCCGAAAAGCGAAGGGAATACCTTATCAATCAAATCATTACCAAAATCAATTGAAGCATTACGCGGAGCTTCGCCGGGCAAATTATCTACTGCCATAACAGTTATCAGCTCCTTATTAAACGGGTCGCTCACTTCTTTTTCCGTTTTCGGATTATAGGCATAAAAGGGCTCTGCAATGGTTGATGCACGCACCGTTGATGGTATTGGACCATTTACATCACAACTAACATCTGCAATCAATTCAATTTTAAAATCTGAAGCACGCATATCCTCGGGAGTCATGAATTTTGGAGAATTAGGATCCCAAAAATGACAGGCTATAAGCATGTTGGTAACTTTAGTATAAGGCAAAAAGGTAGATTCATATTCAGTTGGATGCTTAATAAAATGTTCTAAATCAAATACATCTCCATCTTTTCTGCGTGTATAATGCCAAGGATCAATTTGTGTGTAAACAGGAACATCATATTCTTTACTTAAAAAGTCCTGAGGACTCACTTTTTTTATTTTAATATGTTCCAAAACTTCCATAGCACCATGGGCTACACGCCCACCACCGGTTATTAACAATTTAATATTTGGCAAATCCACTTTGGCTAACTCCTCAAAAAACTCATCCATATCATGGCATTCATGGGCACGGCGCAAAGTATATCTGCCTGAACGTAAACCATAACCGAGCAGTCCGTTATAAGTTCCTACGATTCCAGCCCAACGACCAAATGCGACCAAACGTATGCCGTGAATATCTGTAAGGTATTCATAATCAATCAAACGGATATTTTTCTTTAAAATCGCTCGAAGTAATTCGCGATTATAGGGTTGTTTTTTAGCAGTATGCGAAAAAAACATATAAGTTTTATCCGGAATTAAAGCGGGAATATCCACTTCCTTTACTCCAACCAGTACATCGCAATGACTAATATCATCAACAAGCTCAAGACCCAGCTCCTTGTATTCTTCATCTTTATAAGCCCTCAACTCGCTCGACTGAACAAAAAGTTCAACATTCGGATATTTTTCCAATAATCTTACAGCCTGTTTCGGCGGTATAGCAACGCGTCTGTCCGGTGGTGTTTTGGTTTCTCTTAATATTCCAACTTTTATCTTTTCCATAATTAAATTAGCTTAGTACGATTAAACGAGCAAATTTAAAAAAAGATTTGATAAAATATCATTAAGATGAATTTTAATTTTTTGAATTTATCTACTGATAACTACCCTAATAAACGGTCTTTTTATCACTTAAAACAATATTCTCACATAAAAATCATCATGATACTTGACTTATATCACTAATATTTTGTACTTTTGCAGTCCACAATCCGGGGCTGACATGGATTAGACAGCGAGTGAATTGGATTGTAAGCATGCCGGGAACTGTACATCAACCCGTTAAACTGTGTGCAAAACAATTAGTTGGCGAAAATAACTACGCTCTTGCTGCTTAATAGTTGCTCAGCAATATTAAGCTTAATCTCTGACGGAAGGTTAGGGACAAGACATCCCGCGAATGGTTTGCTCAATACCGGTTCGATTACGGGGTGCAGGTTAAATTTGAGCTAGCCGGATAGTTGCTTCGGCTATCAGGCAAAATTTAAGAAGCTAAGGCTTAAATAGGGCGCTTACTCCCGGTTTAAGCTCGAAAATCCAATAGTAAGCTAAGCATGTAGAAAGCAATTTGGTTGCTTGTTTGGACCGGGGTTCGATTCCCCGCAGCTCCACCTTCGCTCTTCGTAGCTTTAGCGAAGAAGAGCCTCTAATTAACCGCTTATATAAATTTTGTTCTTTTTTCTACAAGAGCTTCGGTGGACACCGCCCACTTTTAAAATACGGAAAGTATGTGGTATGTATATATTCTAAAATGCAACGATGGCTCCCATTACACTGGATGCTCAGGAAACCTGAAAGATAGGCTCGAAAGACACCAAAAAGGCTATGTTCATTATACTAAAAACAAATTACCGGTTAAATTAATTACTTATATTGCTTTTGCTGACAAATACAAAGCTTTCAGTTTTGAAAAGTATTTAACCCGCAAAATTCACCGCTTTTGTCATAGCTGTATTGTAATACCTTTTTTAGCAACACATTAAGCTATCTTTATTACAAAATAAACGCACTCAAATTTGGGTG
>JALWNR010000345.1 GCA_027083715.1 Bacteroidales bacterium | reverse complement strand
CACCTTTGGTGCTTTTTCCAATTTCCGAACTTTATAAAAAAATCTTAACTCATTGATTTATAATGGTGATTCTTAAAGGATGGGTGTCCCGTACTATATCTGCGAATGTTTTTACCTAAAAAGAAAAATAAATCCGATAGTGTTTCTGCTCAAATTATTGTTAAAAATTGTTAGGGTGTCCCAAAAAATTAAAACAGGATTGATAGAGGTATTCAGTAAATAGCCCCTTTTTGTAAATAAAATCACAGTCTTTGACCAAATTGGTAATATGAATTTGAGCTAATCAGGCAAAAGCTTATTTCAATTTTGATGCAACAACACACGTTTTTTTATAGCTTTTTACTTCGCCTTGCAAATTAAACACTTCAAAATAAATGATGTATATGCTCAGTGTTGCATGTTGATTGTTTTCGTAAAGTCCATCCCAATAAAAACTACCTTCGGTAGCAAGCAATTCGTTGTTGGCGATGCGTTTTACTAATTGTCCGTTTTTATTGTAAATTAACACATTTGCAATATAACCCGGTTCATTAAATTTATAGCGGATAAATACACGATCATCATAACCATCACCATCGGGCGAAAAAACCTCCGGTTCCACCAGAACTTCATTAAAATCGGTGCTTTCTCCGGTACTGAATTGTGAGTTTTTATTGGCAGGTGTGCCAAAACCTGCACCTTGTGCTGCCGAGTACCAATTACTTGGATTCTGAGTAGGCATATCCGGATTTAAACGCTCTAAAGATACTCCGTTTGCATCGCTTATCAGTGCCGAGTGCATATCTTTTGAATAGCTAAATTCGTCAATTACAGTATCTCCAAATTGTAAAATCACGGTACCCATATCGTCAGGGTACGATGGCAATGAGTTTAATTGAACAAACCTGTTGTAAGCAGGAGCAGGATAATCGTTTTTTGTACTAATTGTATCGGTGGTAATACACAAATATTGCATCGGGTAAAGCAGGTTATTGGTATCACTTAATGTTTTCAGGTTTACTATTTGGTTTTTATCATCGCGGTTTGCAATTTTCATTAAACTTAAATCTATCGGATACAATGAATTATTATAGATTTCCACAAAATCTACTCCGCCGCTCTTCGGATTAAAAAGTATTTCATTAATTACCGCATTATTATCTTTGGGTACAAACCAACGGAAAGACAAATCTGCCGGACGAATCGCGTTACCGTTTAAATCTTTAACCTTTTCAATACGAAGTGTATATTCTTTCCCGTTTTCAAAATCAACCGGAAATTCAAGGTAAACTGTATTTGTATAAGTGTTATGTTTGTACGCTTTAATCGGATTGCCTAATTCGTTTATTAAATAGTTTTCCGTTTGTTCGGCAGTTACTTTTTCAACTTCTTCGGAGAAGGTAATTTTAAGTAAGTTTTTATTTTCGGCATAAGCCGATTTGGGATGAATCAGATAATATATAAATTGTTTCGTATTGTTTTTTAATTGATTATCGCAAAAATCGATTAAATTGTTCAGCGTGAGTGTATGAGTATATGCATCTTTAAACTGATTGGCAAATTGCAATATAATATAAGCGCGTGATGTATCGCTAAAATCTGCAAATATCGGATTACCCACATTATTGTCCACTGTATAGTTTTGTGTGTTTAAAGCTACACTTTCACTAATATTTTTTGAAAACTTTAAGCGTAATTTTACTGATGATAATACACTGATATTTTGTAAGTCAAAGTTTAGAGTATCAGGATTGTTTGATAGAACAGAATTTTGGCTTCCCGGAGTGCCTCCTTTTACATCGTTTGTTGCTTTCCAATTTTCGGCTTCATCACAGTAGTTTTGCGGGTCGATACGCTCCAAAGACCAACCACCGCCGTCTTTTTCATTATCGCCATACCAAGTATCCCGATAATGAACATAGTCGATAAATTGATTACTTGCATTATAAAGGCTGATTTGTCCATCGTTGGGAGTGAGTTTACTGTTTGAAAATATGCCTGCAACTTGACCGTAGTTTTCAAAAAGTGCACTTTCATCTTCATCAGAGAGAATTAAATAGCTTTTTGCAGGAATTTTTGTTTTATTAAACGTATAAACCGCGTCATTAATATTAAGTATCCAGCCGTTTAGGCTGATATCCACATCCGTTTTATTGTATAATTCGATAAATTTTGCGGCAGGCAGCACTTGGGGTTCAGGACTGACATCCAACATCAATTCATTAATTAAAACATCAAAAGCAAAACCGGGATAATAATAAAATCCTGTATCAATTGTTTGCGTATTGCTACAAAAATCCTCAATATTCATAATACTTAAACCGTGTTGTCCGATGTTGAAATTATCCGCAAAATCCAGTAGAACAATACTTTGTATTGCATCTGTTAAAACTGCCGATTGTGGGTTTATTGAATTATCCAATAGGTAGTTATTTATATTGACAATATTTGTCGGAGAAAGTTCATCATCAAATTGCAACTGGATTTGATGGGCATTTAAAATTGTTAAATCGGATAGTTTTGGTGCAATTGTGTCAATATTTGGTTGATAAACAGAGTTCTGCATCCCCGGAGTGCCTCCTTGGGGGGTGGTAGCTGCTTGCCAGTTGCTTAATTGCCCACAGGTGTTTTCATAATCTATACGCTCTAATGACCAACCTCCGTTATCTTTGTCTGTATCTTGATACCAATCAATGTTGTAGTGTACTGTATCAATGGTTAATGATGCCGTATTTTTTAGCGCTAACTCTTTTCCCGAATTGGTTAAATCACTGCTGCCGAGAATACCTACGGTATTTCCAAATTTGTTTAGGCTGTCTTGTGCTGCTGCCGAACAAACCAGTAAATATTCATTAGGTTCGATATTAATTAACGGAAAAGTTTTGCTTGTAGTACCAATGTTTAAGTTCCAGTTGTACAGACAAATAGTATAATTGGTTTTGTTGAAAATTTCCAGGTATTCGTATTCGGGCAGAGCCACCGCAGGAATTGGATCAGCCATAATTTCGTTAAAAACTAAATCAAAAATTTGTGCATTATGCCAATAAAAAGTAGTATCGGTAGCTGAAATAACAATGTTGTTTTCATCCTCTAAATTTTCAATATGTAAATTTAGTTGTGTGTTTTCAGAGAAATCGCTTGCAAAACTTAATTGCACTTTATTAGTTTCGGTTTGCAGAACTGCTGTTTGCGGATTGCCCACTGCATTATCCACTGTGTAGTTTGCCACATTTTCCGAAGATGTGGCATCCAGCTTTCGACTAAATTCGAGCATTAAGTTATTTTTATCTAAAACAAATAAATGTTCAATGCGGAAAGGAACATAAGTGAAGTTTGTGGTGGTATCAGTCAAAATATTACTGTTTAAATCGCTGATGTTTTGTATATTAATAGAATAATTAGTATTTTCTGTAAAAGAATTGACAAAATTCAGGTGTACAATTGAAGGGTCGGCATCCAAAGTAGCTGTTTGGGGGTTACCAATTGAATTATCAACTATATAATTGGTTGGGGTTTCAGCACTTGTTTGGTCTAAACTTTCGTTAAATTTGAGTACAATATTGTTTGCATTAGAAGCAATAGCAGATTGCAGGACAGGAGGGTATTCGTCTAAGCCAATGCTAAGATCATCCATCCACAATTGACCGGCACGCGTGGAAGTACAATTGAAAACTAAGCCGCAATAGTTTGTAAAAGTATAATCGGTATTGCTTACAGAGCCGGCATTGGTCATATTATCAAAATTACCACCGTTTTTAAAAAACAATGTCCATTCGCCAGTAATACTTCTATGAACTTCAATACCCACAAGGTCTGACGAACCCCAGTTGAATGTTGAAGTAATCAGGGCAGTGCCAACACCATCGGTAACTTTCCAGAGTGTTATTAAATCGGAGGTTCCCTCTAAATCTACTCCTACGGCATAACCATCAACAGTAGCTCCGTTTAAATTGGTTTCGTTAGCCAATAGATAAAACCAAAACTCATTGCTACCTGATGGATCCCATGCTCCGTTTTTTAAGTTAAACCTCCATACAACTGTTTTGCTGCTTAAATTAAGGGTTGATAGGTCGTGATAAATATAACTTTGAGCAGCAGTTCCCGTTATATTGTGCTTTAATGAGTAACTTCCTGTAATTGGGCTGTCTGTAGAACTTATCCAATCGGCAGTATTTCCCCAACCATTTAGATTTCCATCTTCAAAATCATCTGCTAAAACAGGACTTGCTTTAATTGAAAACAATAAAGAGTCTTCATGAAGGTTTTTTGGGAAAAAGTTTTTGTGCAATATTTCATTGCCAAATAAATTACTGGAAAAAAAACCAATAAAAATAAATATCTCAAAGATGCGATTCAGAGCAGGTATTATTAGATCTAAAAAAAATATAAATAT
>JALWNR010000344.1 GCA_027083715.1 Bacteroidales bacterium | reverse complement strand
GGCTCATGAGGCTAAAGGTTGGGTGTCGCTTGAAATTCTCTTCACGCATCTACTTCGTTACGAATTCCTTGAAATATAAAGATATGTCGGCGGAATTCGGTGCCTCGTATCTGCATAAAGAGAATTTCATGAATTATTGCGGTTAATTTTCACAAGCTTCAAAAACTCCTCTATTACAATATTATTAAATGTGGTAATAGATAGATTTACAAATCTGATGTACACTGTTTAGCGTAGCTAAACAACTGCGGTAATTTGAGTAATCTGCGGATGTATTTTGTCCACAGATGAACGCAAATTATCGCAGATTTTCCTGTTTTCCACACTTTTATCTCCAAATTTATAACTGCCTGATGATTTTCATAATACAATAATTATGTATGAATTTTGGGTGTCCCGAATGCTGGTTTTTCTATTTTTGTAAGATGTTTTTTCGTAAAAAGAAATAAAGGCGATTCTATAAGTGTCCGGGTAATTGATTAAAGTACAGGTAAATATAAAATTTATGAAAAGCCAAAGTGCATGGTCTGTTTGTTTGAGTTTTAATTTTTTGATAATCAGTGTTGTTTAAAATGCTGACGGCGAAGTCTTCAACGGAGTTAAAGTTGAGTTGGACAATTTAAAAGTCTGCCGGAAAAGTTAATTGTTCTGCAGGCTTTTTGCCCTTTGTAAACTTTGGGGAAAATTCTCAACAAAATCAGTTAAAAAAGCCGTAACATCAATTTTTTCTGTCAGCATTTTATTTCTGCGCTCTGCCCACACTTGCTTTAAGTTTTTGATCCTCAGTAGTTCATTGATTTTGTTTACAACACCTTCAGGGCTGGTAAAATGATAGAGTAAACCGTAATTTTGTTGTTCAGTAATAGTTTCGGCAATCATCGTGTTGATGTAAATTGCCGGAGTACCTAAAACAGCACATTCCGAGGCCATTGTAGCCCCTTCGCCAACAAACAATTGGGCGTAAGCCAGTGCATCATGCATTTTTTCGGGCGGGATTTTAATTTGCAATGATTTTAAATCATCCGGTAAGCCGGCTTCTGATGAAATAAATACTTTTCCGTGTTTTTGCAAAATATTTACAATACTACGTTTGTTTTCCAAAGATAAGCCACCTTGTCCTACATCGTGCGAGGCTCCCCACGATACAAAACGCAGGATGAAATAGGTTTCGTTTTTATTAATATTCAGGAAATTAAATATTTCAGGATTGGGTGTAAAATAATTTGGGTGCAAATAGGCTATTTCGTGGTAACCGTTGTAGCGTACATGTATTTTTCCAAAATCTTTTTTAAAGGATTTAGTGGTTAAGATGGTATCAGCAAAGGGTTTGTAAAGCCTTATTTGTTCCATATTGCCTGTATCTTCAAAAGCAATGTATTTTTTACCCAGTAGAAAACTTACCCACGAAGCCGGAACCGAACCATGACTCAGATACATATCGGGTTTAAATTTTACCGAAATAAAAAACAGCCTCCATACATGTAGTAAAAGACTGTAAATTTTACCCAAGGTACCGCTATAGTGCCCACCAAGATTTTTATATTTTAAATCGTAGGCTTTTAATAAATCCAGCGTAACTTCTTTATCCTTAGCCGTAAATAAAATCTTCCATCCTTTGTTTTGCATAATAAAAACAAAGTTTTTGAACAAATGAACATGTCCCGGATGATTTACATCAATGATTATTCTCATTTTTTGTAGTTATTTCATTGTTAAATTGGGATAATGTGGCAAAACGTGCTTCTCTGGAAATACAGTCCTCAATAATGCGCACATAAGCATCTTTGTAAAAAGGAAATTCTTTTTCGTTAAAAACTCTTTGATGCCAGTTTATAACCAATATACCCTCGCTTTTTTCCAGTTCATTAATTACCGATTTGTATCTTTCCCAATGATTTTCTGTTTCCATAAAGGGGGTGTCCATAATTATTAGCGGAATCTCCAAAAAATCATCATCAAAAGGTCTGAAAGGAGTGATTTTATTTTCTTTAAAGCCAAATCCGCGTGTTAAACCCCATGTACTGTCGTATTTAAAACCCAGTTTTTTATGTATTTTCCAGGTATTTTCATCTCTGTTCAGATAATGCTGGCGAATACCGATTATTTGGTGCCCGATAATATCTTCGATATTATTTTTTTCTTTTTTTAGTAATTCTTCATTGTTGTACGACAAATAAGAGCCGTGCACCCCAATTTCCCAGCCGTTTTTATCAAGATATTGCATTATTTCCATGATTTTTTTTTCACGGATATTGTACCTGCCAAGCGAAAGTTGCCAGTTTTTTTTGTTAAACAGGCGAAAAGGAATACTTTCATCCAAAAAGAAAAAGGTAGATTTTACGCCTAAATCCTCTTCGATGCGTATAATTTCAGGAAAATTCCAATATGGCTCATCTTTTCCGAAAAATGATTTTAATTGATAGGATGCATCATCAAAGTTTCTTTTTACCAGCGATTTAGCCAGATAACTAAAATACTGGTAATGTTTACGCGTTCTGTCCACATCGTGGCTTAGGGCAACTTTTAGCATCGGAATTTGTTTTAATCGGTTTTTTCTGTTGGCGTGGCAATGATTGTTTTACCGGCATATACCTGATCTTTGAGGTTAATATTTATCTGGTAATTAATCGGTATAATCACATCAACCTGTGAGCCGAATTTTATCATACCGAACCAATCTCCGCGTTTAATATCCTCACCCTCTTTGTAGTAGGTAACCACACGCCGTACTTTTTTTGAGGCAATTTGTACTACCCCTACCTTAAATTTTCCATTGTCAATAACTATGGTATTTCTTTCATTTTCCACTTCGGCAATTGCTTCTTTGAGCGATAAATATTTCCCGTCGAAATGCTTATTTAAAATAATTTTTCCTGAAACAGGAGCTGCATTTTTGTGCACATCAAAGGGGGTCATGTTAATGCCGATCAGCCAACATGGGGTATCTAGAATATCCGTATTGGTCAGTTCTTCCAGTTTTGATATTTCGCCGTTTTTAATGGCAATCGGTATATTTCCGGCTTCAACTCGTTTGATGTAAATCACGTTTCCGTCTGCCGGTGAAATAATATCATCCTGTTTTGCTTTAGTTTTTCTGTAAGGTACTCTGTAAAAGCGAATTAATGTAATTAAAACCAGCATAACCGGCACCATTAATATGTTTAGAACAATGGCATAAAACAAATTGTCTAAATAAGAATTGTTAAACAAATTGGTAACAATTGCTGCAACTACAGCCACAATTAGGTTGTCGAGAAATAGGTATTTCAGCTCAACTTTTGCTTTGTAATTCAGATATAAAAAAAATAATGTGCTGATAATCAGTGCTTCAATCAGTAATATGAAAAAGTTCATAGTGTTTGTAATTTAGTTTGTTAATGTTTTGTAAATAAGTTATTTATCTTTTAAAATATAGTATTGGCGACAAAAGAATGTACATGATAGCCGGCAAAGGATCGCGCCAGTCAAATGTGGCATATTCTTTTTTTAGTTTCCACGTTTTATAGTAATCGCGAAAGCTCATTTTTCCTTTTATTATTTCGGTAAATACGATGAAAAAATCGGTCAATTGCTCTACCCATGCAAGTTTTTCTTTCGTATTTCTTTGTTTTTCAATATTTTTTCCTTGTATGTCTTTAATCATCATTTCAATCAGGTTAATCCCTACAATATTTGCCATAGAGTGCCATTTCCATGTACGCGGATTAATCTCAATCAGCTTATATTCATCTGTTTTGGCATCGTACATAAACTCTACTTCGGATAAGCCGGTATAATTTATTGCTTTCAGAAATTTTTCAGCCAGTTTTTCTACACGCTCATTTACCACACTTACGGCAAATGTGGTTGCCACACCAAAATCCATTGGTTTTTGACGAATACGATTGGCTGTAAAACTGCCGAAAACCACTCCATTTTTCGTATAAGAGGCAAATGAGAACAAGTTTTTAGCACCTCCGTCAAGCATTTCCTGTACAATTACTTCTTCTTTCGGAATGATTTTTATCGCTTTGCGATAATTCTCAATTAAATCTTTTTTATTGTTGCATAAAAAAACTTTTTTACCCGATGTGGCATAAAAATTATACATCACCGCAGGTTTTATAATTACCGGATATTTAATTGTGTCTGAATGTTTTAAAAGCATTTCTTCCGTATCGGGGAAATGACTTTCAGGTATCGGCACGTCGGCATCCATTGCTGCCTGATAGGTTTTACGCTTGTTAAATGCAATTTCGGTAATTTCCTTTGGCGGAATGGATAAATAATACTTTTCGTTTAATTTTTCGTAATTATCCGATAAAAATCCCACAAGAGCATCGTTTGTAGGGATGAGCAGGGCTTTTTTATTCGCGATTTTGTCTTGTAAAAGAA
>JALWNR010000343.1 GCA_027083715.1 Bacteroidales bacterium | reverse complement strand
AAGATATTTTTTCAATTCAATGACTTTATGGACAGACACTAATTATACATTGGTATTTTTCTTTAAATAAATTTGTCAATTTAATACATTAACTATACTTTTACCGCAAAAATAAAAGTAGTTTGAAAAATTTAGTAAAAATATCATTTTTTTTTATTGAGTTTGGCTGCAGTTTCCTCAGCTTTTTACGCTTTTTTTCTACCAATACTAGAACCCCTTTTGGGGTATAGTTTACAATATAATTTCCGCTTATGTATTTTTCAGAGTTTATAATGCTCAAAATTCTAATCGAAATACTTATGTACTAAAAATATTAAAAATACAGATATGATTGTTCTAAAATTTGGTGGCAGCTCTGTTGCATCGCCTGAAAATATCCTTAAAGTAGTTACTATTGCTAAAGAAAAAAGCCAAAATAATCAGTTAATTATAGTTGCCTCTGCAATGGGCGGAATTACTAATTTACTTATTGAAGCCGGTAAATTGGCTCAAAAAAGTAACGAAGGCTACAAAGAAATTTTGCAACAAATTGAAAAAATACACTTTACGGCTGTTGAAAAACTATTCACTTATGAAAAACAGAGCGAATTAAAGGCAAATTTAAAGCAAATTCTAAACGATTTAGATGATATTTGCAATGGGATTTTTCTTTTAGGCGAAATATTTCCAAAAACTAAAGATTTTTTGATGAGTTTCGGTGAAAGGCTCTCCGCTTTGATTATCTGCGAAGCTTTTAATGAAAGCAATATTTCTACCCGATTAATAGATGCCCGTGATTTAATCATTACTGATGAAAATTTTGGTAATGCCAATGTAAATTTTAAACTTACCAATAAAAATGTCCGGCATTTGCTTGAAAATATAAAAGAAAATATTTTTGTTTCGGGCTTTATTGCATCTTCAATGAGTCGGAAATTAACCACCTTAGGGCGTGGAGGCTCTGATTATACTGCATCTATACTAGCAAGTGCTGTTAATGCTGAAATTCTTGAAATTTGGACTGATGTGGATGGGGTAATGACCGCCGATCCAAACATTGTAAGTAGTGCTTATCCTCTTGAAAAACTCTCTTACGAAGAGGCAATGGAACTATCACATTTTGGTGCAAAGGTTATATATTCACCAACCATAAACCCCGTTTTACGCAAAGGTATTCCTGTTTTGATAAAAAATACCTTTAATCCTGATGGTAAAGGCACTTTAATTTGTAAAGAGGGTAGTCCTAATGGAAAACCGGTAAAAGGTCTTTCACGTATTAACGATATAGCCTTACTAACCCTTACCGGTGGTGGAATGGTTGGTGTAACCGGTATTGCAGCAAGACTTTTTACTGCTTTATCTAATGCAAAAGTGAACGTGATTTTTATTACGCAGGCTTCCTCAGAGCATACTATTACCATAGGTATTGATACTATTGAAGTACCTGCGGCAAGAGCTGCAATTACAAGCGAGTTTGAAAATGAACTTGCCCTTGGAAAAATTAAAGAATTAGAGGAAGAAACAGGTTTGTCTATTGTTGCCCTTGTGGGCGATAATATGAAATCATCGGTAGGTTTAAGCGGAAAATCTTTTAATGCATTAGGTAAAAACGGCATTAATGTACGTGCAATTGCTCAAGGTTCTACCGAGCGAAATATTTCTATTGTTATCAGTCGTAAAAATGTTCATAAAGCCCTGAATGTCCTCCACGAAGAATTTTTCCTTTCGGATGTAAAGAAAATACATATTTTTAACATTGGTGTTGGCAATGTAGGTAAAACCTTAATTAATCAAATTCGCGATCAATTTGAATATTTGAAAGATGAATATCGTTTGGAAATAAAAATTGTTGCTTTAGCAAACAGTCGCCGTATGCTTTTTATGCCCGAAGGAATTGATTTGAACAATTGGGAAAATTTATTGGCAGAAAATTCTGAAACAATGAATAAAGACCGCTTTGTTGAAAAAATAAAATCTTTAAACCTAAGAAATAGTGTTTTTGTTGATAATACTGCAAATGAACAGATTGCATCTTTATATTCATCTGTTTTAGATAAAAGTATTTCGGTAGTTGCTTCTAATAAAATTGCAGCTTCTTCGGATTATGATAATTATTTGAAATTAAATTTTTTGGCAAAGAAAAAAAATGTAAAATTTTTGTACGAAACCAATGTTGCTGCTGGATTGCCGATATTAAAAACCATTAAAGATATGGTAAAAAGCGGCGATAAAATATTCCGAATGCAAGCAGTTTTGTCGGGCAGTTTAAATTTTATTTTCAATAATTTCAGTAAAGATATTCCTTTCTCGCAAGTGGTTCGTCAAGCAATGAAAGAAGGTTATACCGAACCCGATCCGCGCATTGATTTAAGTGGAGTGGATGTGGCACGTAAAATTTTAATTTTAGCACGCGAAGCGGGTTTTCAATTAGATATGACCAACATACAAAATAAAGCCTTTTTACCCGATGAATTGATGAAAATAGAAAAAGCGGAAGACTTTCTTTATGAATTGAATAATTACGATAAATATTTTGAAGAAATACGTATAAAAGCCGAAGAAAAAGGTAAGAAATTGCGTTATGTAGCTGAGTTTAATCAAGGAAAAGTATCCGTTGGTTTACGCGAAGCTACACCTGAAGATGCCTATTATCGCTTGGATGGTAAAGATAATATTGTTTTGATTTATTCGCGCCGTTACGAAGATTTGCCTTTAGTGGTTAAAGGAGCGGGTGCAGGTGCCGAAGTTACGGCATCAGGGGTTTTTGCCGATATTATTTCTATTGCAAATCAGTAGCTTAAATATATTTAGTGTTTGTCTATAAAGTGCTTGATTTTTGAAAAAATTAGATTTTTGATGAATTTTTATTTTTTTCGTTGCAGCAAATGCTTAGGTATTAGGCAAAACGAAAAAAGCAAAAAGTTGCAAAAAGATATTTTTCAATTCAATGACTTTATGGACAGACACTATTTAGTGGGTACACAACTAACAGTTGCAGCCCACTGCACTATAAACGCAACAATTAGATTTATGGATAAAATTAAAATTTTTGCTCCGGCAACGGTAGCCAATGTTTCTTGTGCCTTTGATATACTGGGTTTTGCTTTGGAAAGTGTTGGTGATGAAATGATTTTCAGTAAATTAGATGAAAAAGTAATAACAATAAGTGTTCCCCTTGGCAGTAATTTACCAAGCAATCCCGAAAAAAATGTAGCCGGAGTAGTAGCCAAAGCTATGCTTGATACTGCTAAAGCAGATTTTGGGCTGCATATTCATATTGACAAGCGCATAATGCCCGGTAGTGGTATTGGCAGTAGTGCTGCAAGCTCTGCAGGAACCGCCTATGCTGTTAATAAATTACTTGGCAATGTGTTCAGTGATACTGAATTAATAAAATTTGCCATGTTAGGCGAAGCATTAGCTTCCGGTATTCCACATGCCGATAATGTAGCGCCTGCTATTATGGGTGGTTTTGCATTAGTGAGAAGTTATCATCCGCTCGAGCTGATAAAAATTCCGGTACCGGATGAACTTTATTGTACGGTTATTCATCCGCAAATAGAAGTAAAAACTGAAAATTCACGTAAAATTTTGAAAAAAAATATTTTACTTAAAGATGCTGTAACTCAATGGGGTAATATTGCCGGATTAATTGCCGGATTATATAGTAAAGATTATGATTTAATCGGCAGGTCTTTAGATGATAAAATAGTAGAGCCGGTACGTTCTATTCTTATCCCGCTTTTTTTTGAATTAAAACAAGCTTTTTTAAGTGCCGGTGCTCTGGGTGGAGGAATTTCCGGCTCTGGCCCCTCGGTTTTTGCTTTAAGCAAAGGAAAACATACAGCCGAAAATGTTGCGGATGTTATGGATAGTGTTTATGCCAAAACCGGTATAGATTACGATATTCATTTATCAAAAATTAATGAACAAGGGGTAAAAATAATAATTTAAATAATTTCATTATCAATAGATTGTGTTTTTAGCCTGATTAATTCATAAAAAATGATAAAAACGATGTATTTATTAGTATATCAGATAATTATTAATATTGTCATTAAAAATAAATTTTTATCATTTTTTCCTAAAGTGCGTTTATTTTAATGTATCTGTTTCGTTGCTAAACCTTTGAAATAGGGAACTATGTCTGCAGGTTTAGACGCCTTACATCTACATCAAACTAAACGCATGAATTAATCAGGTTAGCTGTTTCTTTTTTCGATCAGTAAAAAAAGCTGATTTTTAATAAAATAAAAACTTTACGGATTACAAACAGATTATCGCAGTTGTTTAGCTGCAATAATTCATGAAATTCTCTTTATGCAGATACGAGGCACCGAATTCCGCCGACATATCTTTATATTTCAAGGAATTCGTAACGAAGTAGATGCGTGAAGAG
>JALWNR010000342.1:3038-4381 GCA_027083715.1 Bacteroidales bacterium | reverse complement strand
TGCCTAAACTGTCCGGAAATAGAAATTCGCTGAATTTTTTATTTTTATAGTATATTAAACCTCCTCTTGTTGAAATCCAAAGAGTTTGCTTATTGTCTTCAACTATATTCTCACAAATATTATTTTTAAAGGCTTTTGTATTTTGTGAGTTAAAAAGTGTAAACTCAAAACCATCATAACGAATTAAGCCCTCATAACTTGTCAGCCAGATATAGCCGTTTGAATCCTGAAAAATAGCTCTTAATCCTTGTGATGGTAAGCCTTCTTTTATCGTCCAAAATGTATACCTTAATCGCAGAGAAGATTTTTGCGGAAAATTATAAACAGTATCTTGCGCAAGTGTAATAAAATTTAAAAGTAAAACAATATATATTAAAAATTTAATTCGCATTTTTATACACTTTCTACAAATTTAGTTATTTTTTTAATATTTATTTAAAACTGCTTATTAAATGTTGTTTATACTTTTATATTTAACTTGGCTAGATGCTTGCTTTTTCTTAACTTTATAGCCTGTTTTGTATTTAAAAATACGCTTTATAACGTTACAAATACAAATACTAAGTTTAAATTACTTTACTATGGGGACTATTAAAAATAAATTATATATTAGTTTTTTTGCCAGTTTTATAAGTTGGCATATCGGTTGGATTTTACAATCTACTCTTTTGGCTAAAAATACAGCTGAACAAAACTTTCAGCTTATTCTTTGGCAGGTAATTAGCTGGATTGTTTTATCGATTATTGCTTCTTTATTTATTCATCAAAAATCAGGGAAATTAGATAAATTATATTCCAATATTCATTCTTTAAACAATAAATCGCTTCAAGAGTTATCTGAGGAATTATTGGATTTACCGCTTTTTATTTTTAAACTTTATACGATAATTTATTTTATTAGTTTTTTACCAATTGTCATAATTGGCATCTATATTGGTAATAGTTCTTTTACTATTACCGCTGCTTTATTAATTGCGTTTGCCGGGTTTATCGGTTTACCCATTATTTCCTATATGATGACCATTCATCTGCTTCGAAATATTAATTTTCAAATATCAAAGTATGTTACTGAAAAAAATATAGTTACTTCTCCTGTAAAAATTACTTCAAGCCTTAAAATTTATGCCGGTTTTTTAGGTGCTGTTGTGGGTATGACTCTTTTTTCTCTCAGTGCAATGTATTACTATTCGGTATATACAGCTATGGATATTAAAACTGCAGAACTTGAAAAAATTCAGTCACATTTTATTGATATGCATCCGGATATAAAAGATGCCGGTTTTGATAAAATAATTCAGTTGGTAGATGCATATAATTTTATAGATGATGTTTCTAAAATTATA
>JALWNR010000342.1:0-3028 GCA_027083715.1 Bacteroidales bacterium | reverse complement strand
TCATGAAGGAAATATTGTATATAATCCAAAAAATATTCAAATTACAAATTCTGTAAGTACTTCTCTTTTACGAAATGCACTTAAAACAGGTATTGCCGGAAGTTTCTATGAAAATAGTATGAATAATACATTTATATATCATCCTTTAAATAATAGTTATAGTTTGCTTTTTGTTTTCAATGTAATGGATATCGCTCATCACTTTAAGAGTTATAAATATTGGGCTTTGTTTTTAATACTTCTTGGGGGTGGAGTTACTTTACAAATGCTGTTCTTTTTTGAGCGAAACTTTAAGTTTTCTATCCAGCATTTAAGTTCTTTACTTAAAATTACGGCAAAAGGTGATTTTACAGCTATAGGAGGGAAAAGTACTACTGATGAAATAGGTGATGCCATTGAAGATTATAATAAATTGCGTTTTAATATTAATCAGCTGATTGCTAACTTAATTGAAACTACCGATAAAGTAAATGAAGCAAGCCGTCAGTTAAATGCTGTTTCTGAATCACTTTCTGAACGTTCAGGTAAACAGGCTTCAACAACAGAAGAGATTGCTGGTTCAATGGAAGAAATGTTGGCTACAATTAATGAAAATACCCAAAGAGCAGAAATGACCGGTAAAACATCCGAAAAATCAGCTGTTGAAATTCAGGAAAGTAATTCGGCTTTTATGGAAACTATTAAATCGGTTACTGAAATTAGTGAAAAAATTAAGATAATTACTCAAATTGCAGGTAAAACTAATATTCTTTCCATAAATGCAGCCATTGAAGCAGCACGTGCCGGAGAGGTAGGAAAAGGATTTGGTGTTGTTGCACAAGAAATCAGGAAACTTGCTGACAATACAAAAAATGCATCGGATACTATTAACGGACTTTCTGCAAAAGGTCAAGAAATTTCACGTATTGCAAAGGAAAAATTAGAAAGGCTGGTTCCTGAAATTTTAGAAAGTGCCGAATTAGTGAAAAGTATTGTTATTGCAAGCCGAGAACAGCAAAATGGGGTAGAGGCAATTAATGCCGCAGTGCAGCAACTAACCGAAATTACCAATGCTAATTCTGCTACTTCCGAAGAAATGTCTGCATCGGCAGATGAACTTGAAAGACAGGCAAAACTTTTAAAAGAACTGATTGCTGTTTTTAAAATTGATAAAACAAGTTCACAGTTTGTTAAAATATAAGTGAAAATTATATTTTTTAAAATAAAGTATTGTGTTTAATATTAATACTTTAAGATTAAAGTATCATGATAAAAAAAATTACTGTTCCAAATCAAATTTTAGAACATGCTTGTCCTGTATGTGGTGATGATATGCTCTTGCATAAGTATGTTCATTATTTTAAACTTTTTGGAAAACCACTTTTTCCACTAAAGGTGATTGAAGAATTTTATAAATGCGAAGTGTGTAAATCATCTTACAACACTTATATTAAAGAGTTGATTAAACTTGATGATGAAAAAAAACAATTACTATTTGAAGAAGCCGGAAAGCTGTATGCCAAAGCACTGATTGCTGCCATGACCTATATGGCTGTTATTGATGGACATCTTGATGAAAAAGAACAACAAACTTTGCATGCCATTATCGGTAAATATTCAAACATTGCCGATGAACTTATTGATATTATGGATAGGATTAAAAATCAGGGAAATAAGGATGGGTTTGTGTACAAACTTTTGAAAAAAGTACACCAAGATCTTTCCATTGACAGTGTACTAGCTTTATTAAGCGAAGCTGTTAAAATGCTTATGGCTGACGGAAAAATGGATGATAATGAATTAAAGCTTTTGGATAAATTTATTCTTGAAGCAGGTTTGCCTAAAGAGTTTTATTCATTATTGATTTCAAAAGTTAAAAAATTATAAACTGTTTATAAATAATGAACTACTCATCTGCTTTTTTTATACTGATTTTTATACTATTTTCTTGTCAAACCAAGCATAAAGAAAAATTATTTGTAAGTAAAGATTTTGTTCCGGACAGTACATTTACATCCGGAGTAGAAGGTCCCGCAGTAGATAAAGAAGGAATTGTTTATGCTGTTAATATGCACAAACAGGGAACAATTGGTCTTATTTTACCTTGTGGCAATATCTTAAAAGTAATTGATTTACCTGCCGGAAGCATTGGTAACGGTATCCGTTTTGATAAAAAATGCAAAAATATGTTTGTTGCCGATTATAAAAAACATAATATATTGCGTATTGATTTGTCCTCAAACCAAATTTCTGTTTTTGCTCATGACAGCAGCATGAATCAACCCAATGATATTGCCATTGCTGATAATGGAATTCTTTTTGCCAGCGACCCTAATTGGACAGACAGCACCGGCAAACTTTGGAAAATTACTACATCTGGAGCAACCATTCTTTTAGAAGACTCGATGGGAACAACCAACGGAATAGAAATATCACCGGATAATAAACATTTGTATGTAAATGAATCTATACAAAGGAAAATTTGGGTTTATGACTTAGACAATCGTTTAAACATTTCAAATAAACGGTTATTTGTCGAATTTTCCGACTTTGGAATGGATGGTATGCGTTGTGATACTGTTGGTAATCTTTACGTTAGCCGGCACGGTAAAGGAACCGTTATTGTTTTATCGCCCCAAGGCAAAACTATACGTGAAATTACCCTAAAGGGTAAAAAGGTCAGCAATATTGCTTTTGGCGGAAAAGATGGAAAAACTTGCTATGTTACTATTGCTGATAGAGGAAATATTGAAACTTTTCGGGTGGATATTCCAGGACGCGCATGGAAAATGTTTTTTAATCGCTAATAAGTTGCTGTTTTTAAGGATATAAACTAATTATTCGCACATTTTTTCTATCTCTTGTTTTAATTCAAATGCCTGAAACAATATTTCTTCTATGCTTATTCTTTCAAATGTTTCAGTATTGTCTAACAAATTAAGTAAAAACATTATTTCATCGGTACTACTGCAAAGTTAGTGGGTAAATCAATAAATATAAAGTTTTACCATTAATTTGATAAACATTAAATATTCAACACTCAATATAC
>JALWNR010000341.1 GCA_027083715.1 Bacteroidales bacterium | reverse complement strand
ATTATCATTAATTTGTACATTCGCATCTTAAAAAATAATCAAACACAATAAAATGATTAAAAAATTATTAATACTTACAACAATTCTGTTATCAGCATATCTATCTGGTGCACAAGAATATAAAATTAGTATTCAGGTAAAAAACCTAACAGATTCAAGTTTATATTTAGGATATCATTACGGCGATGGATTTTTTGTTGTTGATACAGTACAATTAGATCAAACAGGAAAAGCAGTTTTCAGTAAAAATAAAACTCTGAAAGGAGGAATTTATTTTATTTTATTTCCTCAAGGAAAATATTTTGATTTTTTAATTGATAAGGATCAAAATTTTCAAATAAGTACCGATACCGTAAATTTTTTACGAACAGTACGTTTTAAAGATTCTTATCAAAACGATTTGTTTTTCAGATATCAAAATTATTTGAATAATGTGTATAATCAAATTGCCTTTCTGCGTGAAAAACAAAAATCACTTTTAGGCAACATGGACTCTTTACTGGTTGTAGAACAACAAATTGAAATTTATCAGAATAAAATTTATTTAGAAAAAGAAAAATTGGCAAATCAACATCCGGATTCATTAATTTCAGTACTAATTAAAGCCGGATTACCAATAATTCCACCACCAGCACCACGCGATACCAGTGGTGCCCCAATAGATTCACTTTTTGAATATAAATATGTAAGGGCTCATTTTTTTGATAATTTTAATTTTGCAGATGAAAGGCTTGTACGAACATCGTTGCTGAATAATAAAGTACTTGAATATTTGGTACGTGTGGTTCCCCAATATCCCGATACAATAATAAAAGAAGCCGATATGATTCTTACAAAAGCAAAAGCAAACGATGAAGTATATAAATTTATCTTAAATACATTGTTCAGCTACTACTCACGAAGCTCAATTATTAGTGATGAAAATGTATTTGTACATCTTGCAGAAAATTATATGATTACAGATAAAGCCCCTTGGGTGAGTGATGAATTTAAAGATAAATTAAAAGCAGATATTACTTTACGAAAGCCAAATTTAGTAGGTGAAATTGCCCCTGATTTTACAATGCAAGATATTGATAATAAACAAGTTAGTTTACGCGATATTCAGAACAATTATGTAGTATTATATTTTTATAATCCGGATTGCAGTATTTGTAAGGAAGTTACGCCTAAATTAATGAATTTTTACCGAATAATTAAAGATCGTGGTGTAAGTATTATTGCTATTAATACAGGAGAAGATAAAGACGTATGGAAAACTTACGTCAACGACAATTATATGAAAGTAATCAATCTTTGGGATCCAAAAAATAAATCAGGATATAGAGAATTATATAATATTAAAGGAACTCCCCTTATTTTTTTACTTGATGAAGACCAAAAGATAATTACAAAGAGAGTTACCGTTGAACAATTAATGGGATTTTTCAATACATTATAATACTAAGTTAGATTTTAGAAATTAGATAAACCGAAATATTACAAAAAATCAACAAACTATTGTAAGCCAATACACATGTTAAAACAAATCAAGATTCTTCTTTTTATAATTGTACATACTACATTGTTTGCACAAGATTATGAAATAAAAGTACAAATAAAAGGTGCTGAAAATAAAGAAGTTAAACTGGTATATTATCTTGGTAATAAGCAATATATCAAACAAAAAGGAGTACTCGACAAAAAAGGAAGATTTGTTTTTTCGGGGAAAGACAGTTTAGCTACCGGAATTTATAAAATAGTAATCGGAACAAAGGATTATTTTGATTTTTTAGTCAGAAATGAGCAAAAATTCAGTCTTTTGAGCGATACAACTGACTTTATAGGACAGATGAAAGTGAAAGGTTCAAAAGAAAACGAACTGTTTTTTGATTATCAAAAAAAGGTAATTTTGTTGAAAACACGACTGTCTGCCTTAGAGAATCAATTTAAAAGCATTGATAATGATACTCTTAAAGCAAAACAATTAAAAAAAGAAATCGTAGAAACAGAGGAGGAATTAGATGCACTTTGGAAAAATACGGTAAATAAATATCCGAACAGTTATTTATCAAAAATTTTAAAAGCATTTAACAATATGAATGTCAGCGAGTTTAATTTTGCTGACCCTGAAATGCTGCACACTCCGGTTTATTACACCATGCTACGCTTATTTATCAAACAAAACATTAATAACAAGCCCGAATACATAATTTATGAAACAAAAAAACTTTTAGACAGTTTAAAAAATATACCGGAAAATTATCAGTTTGTAGCAAACTATTTACTGAATTTTTATAATACTTTTTATAAAAATGGGATAAACGAAGTTTTTGTTTACATTGCCGATCACTATTTTTTACCGGATAAGGCAAATTGGTTTAAAAAAGAACAATTAGCTGAAATACAAAAACGCCGTAACATGCTTGGACAAAGTCTTCCGGGAAATATTGCACCGGATTTAATTATTGAAAGCATCGAAGGCGAATACCTTTCGTTATTACAAACAGAGGCAAAATTCGTACTGCTTTACTTTTGGTCGGCTAATTGCGGACATTGTACAAAAAATTCAACAATTTTAAAACAATACTATCCAAAATTACAAGAAAAAAATATTGAAATATTTGCAGTAAATACAGACAAAGATAGTACAGAGTGGAAAAAGAAGGTTGAAAAAATGGAATTGCAATGGATCAATTGTCAGGATATAAACGAAGTATCAAATTATAGGGAAAAATATTATGTTTACGGCACTCCTCTGGTTTATCTTATAAATAGCAAACATAAAATTTTATCGATACAAAATGGAGAAATAGAAATAGAAAGGCTTGTAAAAAAATTAGTAGATTGATTTTTTAGTTCGCAGCATGCAGACCTTAGCCCACAGCATGAAAGAGCAAGATAGACTGATAAGATAGCAATCAATAAGTCCCCCAAAGTTTTCTAAAAAACCACTCTACAGATAATAAGCTGACAATAATAAAAAACAAAAATCTAAGTTCAATTAAATCAACGAGTTCCCAAGTTGTAAAAGAAACAGGTTTTATAGTATCATTTAATTTAATAGCCTTGGCAACAGCCATAACACTATCAGCAGTAAACATTTTAGCACCGGTTTCAGAAGCCATTCGATACATCAAAGCATAATCGGCTCGTGTATTTATTTGCTCAATATTAACAGGCATAATCAAAAATTGACCTGTTTTAATAAACTTTTCACCACCATCAACTAATCCGGCACGATATGAATACTTACCAACCGGTAATTGCCCTATATCTAGAACATAAGAATTGCTTGTACGCGTAAAAATATAATTAAAACGCTCTTGTTTACTATTAACCAACTCCAAAGTAAGCTCAGGCTGATTATTCAATTCATAACTTTTATTATAATAATCAGCATGAATTATAACTGCTTCATTTTCTTTAATAATACGTTTTGTATGTATGCTAAACCGTTCTTTTTTAACATCCAACGATAGATAATGAACCAAACGGTTAATTAAAGCATCAAATTGTTGATGATTTTTGTTTTCCAAATAGTCTTCCAAACGCCAACGCCAAATATTCTCGCCACAAATAAATCCGCTGCGAATAAAACCATTTTGACTATCAGAAAAAATAAAAATTAAGGGCTTATCGGTTTTTACACCCTTAATTTGTTGATATAAAAGCACGTTTGCAGGAGCATCTAATGAATATTCGCCAAAAGGAGCAATTAAAGGTGGGTAATTACTAAAATCTGTTCGGGCAATTAATGAAGTTTCAAACAAATTAAATTGTTTATTAAAACCGGCAGCTACATAATCAATCATATTTTTATTATTCAATATTTTTAAGCCAGTATTGAGATTATTGAATTTTTGAATATTGCTTTGAGTACCCAAAATAAAAAAAACCGGTATTTTGGCATTTTTAGTTTTTAATAACAAGTTTGTCAAGCTGTATGAATCAGGTAACTGATAAAAAATAACTAATTGATAATCTTCAATTTGCTTTGTGAACCTGTCAATAGTATAATATTCACTAACAACATTTTTATTTGATTGCATAGCCATACGCAAGGCTGAAATATCAGGATGTGGAGCTCCGGCTAGAATTAAGACCTTTTTTTTATCATTAATTATATCAACAGCAATATTTTGTATATTATTTTTTTGAGTATATTCACCGTGTAAAGGAGCAACAATAACTTTATAATTCTGTAAACCTTTTCCTTCGGCATTCAAATAAAGGGTTGTTTTTAAAAAAAATTCATCTGATGTAATAAATAAAGGTTTCTCAATCAATAACTTACCTTTTGAATACACTTGTAAACTTGTCTTATGGTTTATAAATCCGTTAGCAGCAAGTCTAATTTCTACAGGAAATTCATCACCTGAAAAAGCAATCGGATTACTAAATAC
>JALWNR010000340.1 GCA_027083715.1 Bacteroidales bacterium | reverse complement strand
GTTTAGTATCGGAAAACTAAAAACAAAATCAGATAAACTTAATCTGATTACCGGTAGTAAAGACAATATTTTGTATAATTATACTTTAAAATAAACATCAATGTAGATATTTAATATTCATCATTTTCATTTTTTCCGGTGTGTAAAAGCTTAAATCTGCAAGTATATTTTACTGTAAACATACCTGCAGATTTTAGGCAGGACATAAAATATTTACTTACTCAATTTTATGCTGTATAACATATCGATAATTTTGTTCTTAAATTTTAGATGCTGTAAATTTGAGTTAATCTTAAATTGGCATAGTGCTTTTGCAGGTAAAAGCCAAAAATAGGTCTGCTGGATAACTGACGTATAGTTCGGCATACAGCAGAAGAGCGTTTGCAAATAAAAAAATAACAAATTTTATTATTTAAACCTTAAAAACCAATTACTATGAAACAATTAACGTCCTTATTATTTTTAGTAACTGTAATTTTTTTAAGCAGTTGTGCTTCAAATTATCACAGAATTAGTCCAAATCAACTGTATTACACCTCAAAAAATGAAAATAATGGTGTTTCTCTTTCATATAAGTATAATGTATTAAACAAAAAATACGCTAAAAAGGAAGAAAAAAATGGAATACTTTTAGTTGCTGTAAAAATCACTAATAATTCTCCAAAAGATATTGTCTTTGGTGAAGATATAAAGTTAGTATATGATAATGGAAATGAGGTATTTATCCCACAAAATAAAGAAGTATTCAAATCTTTAAAACAACATCCTGCCTACTATTTACTTTATCTTTTATTAACACCTATGCAATTAATCACCAATAATTCACAAACACCTATTGGTTTAGTTGTAGGTCCGGGAGTAGCAGGCGGAAATCTATTACTTGCAGCAAGTGCCAACAAAAAATTCAAATCAGAATTGTTTACCTACAACCTCCATGGTGTTGTTATCCGGCAAGGCGAAACCAAATTTGGTCTGATTGGTATAATATCAAATAGTTATGATGCAATAAAAATTAAATTTATAAAAACCGAAGGTTGATTTAAATTTCTCTTACATCAAGCAATACATCCTCAAACTTATCAGGGTTTTGCAAAACTTTGTTTAATGAACCGGCTGCTTTTTCAGGAGTAGCCAGTTCATTGTTATTTTTGTAATCAACAAATTTGCCTACAGCTGAAAAATCATCCTTATCGGTTGCACGTATTTGGGTTTGCATTTGTGTATCAACCACTCCGGGAGCAACAGAAAAAACTTTAACCGGATATTTTACCTTTGATAAATTTTGTTCCGTATCGGCTACTAAACTAAACATATCCACTGCAGATTTCGAGGCACAATAAGCACTCCATGCCTCAACAGCATGCCGCCCTGCACCGGAACTCACATTCAGAATAACTTTTTCCACAGCAACACTACTGTATGCTTTAATAAAATTATTCGTCAGTACAGCCGGGCTAATAGTATTAACCATAAATGCCTGATAAATAGATTTATTGCTCATATTGCCAATATGTTTTACCTCACCAATAATCCCGGCATTATTAATCAGAGCTATTTTGTCTGCATCTTTAATATCAATAAACTGAAAACTTTCTACCTGTGAAAAATCGGACAAATCAAGCCGGATAAACTCAAAATGTACGTGCTTTATTGCATTATTGCGCGATAAACCAATCACATAGTTATTTTCATTTTCCAACAAAAGTAAAGCTAAAGCTTTACCAATTCCATTTCCAGTTCCTGTAATATAATAATAGTTCATTTTATAAATTTTGAGCCGTTAATTCATGCTAATATAATGTAAACCCGTCAAAAACAAAAGTATTTTTTTACCGATATTTTGGTACTTATTGTAAATCACGTATCTTTACATAGCTAAACCTACTCTATATGATGAAGCTTTCAAAGCTGAAATATTACTTTACGGCAATATTTATTATTTGGACACTTATCATACTTTCTTTTTTCTTTATCGCTAAGCTTGAGTTTTTTTCTGTTTATGGTGATATCAGCCTTAAAGAACATTTAAGTGATGATACTTTAAATTCAGTGTACAATTCTATTAAAAATCACTCATACCACCTTCGGTTTGTTTTTTTTATCTTTTGGATTTCAGGGAGTATTCCAACGATAATCAGCTATCTTTACATTAAAAAAAGACTCCGTATAATTAAACAAAAAGAACATCTATTAATTGATAACGAAGAAAAATTCAGAAAATACTTTCAAGACAACCTTGCAGTAATGATGCTTGTAGATCCTATGAGTAAAAATATTGTAGATGCAAATTCCTCTGCTTTAAAATTCTATGGATATTCCAAACAGGAATTACTTCAAAAAAACATGTATGACATTAATTTGCTTCCTCCTGAAAAGATAGACAAAAAAATGAAAGAAGCAGTTATCAATAAATCAAATTATTTAAGCTTTCAACATAAAATATCAAATGGTAATATCAAAGAAGTAGAAGTATATGCATCCCCTTTTGCTTTTAAAGATAAAAAACTCATGTCGATAATTGTGCACGACATAACTGATAAAACAAAAATGGAGAAAGCTCTTAAAAAGAGCAGAAAAAAATATAAAAATATAACCAAATTATTAGAAACACTATTTGATGCTGTACCTGATGTAATAGGTGTTCACGACATGAATTACAATGTAATAAGCTACAACAAAGCCGGTTATGAATTTTTAAATAAAACACCGAAAGAAGTTATCGGTAAGAAGTGTTATGAACTATTAGGTTGTTCAGATATCTGCAACAAATGTGTTACAAAAATAGTTTATCAAACAAAAAAAACAGCAATAATTGAAAGCTTCGATGAAAAATCTAATAAATGGTTAGAACTAAGAGGCTATCCTGTTTTTAATGAAAAAAGCGAACTTTACCAAGTAATTGAACATATTCGTGATATAACTGAAAGAAAAAACTTTATTAACGAACTTAAAAACGCAAAAGAAAAAGCAGAAGAAAGCGAACGCTTAAAATCAGCTTTTTTGGCAAACATGAGTCATGAAATCCGAACCCCTATGAATGCAATTTTGGGTTTTGCTCAACTATTAATGCAAGAAGAAATACCAAAGGAGGAAATGCAGAAATACATTAACATTATCACAAACAGCGGAAATCATCTTTTAAATATCATCAATGATATAATTGATATTTCAAAAATTGATGCAAAACAACTAAGCATTTATAAATCAGATTTTGAGCTTACTGAGCTTTTAAATGAATTACAAACATTTTTTCAATCCATATTAAATACAAAAGAAAAATCAAATCTTAATTTTATAATTAAAACAGAAAAAAATCCAATTTATATTAACACCGATAAAACACGTTTGCGGCAAATTTTAATCAATTTAATAGGAAATGCAATAAAATTCACGGATAAAGGAACCGTTGAACTATCTTATAAAATTAAAAACAATAAAATATTGTTTGCAATAAAAGATACCGGTATTGGAATGACAAAAGAAGAACTAAAATTTGTTTTTGAGCGTTTCAGACAGGGTGATGAAACCAATAAACGCAGATATGGAGGTACAGGACTTGGCTTAGCCATTTCAAAAGAGTTTATTCAACTTTTAGGAGGCAACATTTTTGCTGAATCTGAAAAAGGAAAAGGCTCCACTTTTTTCTTCACAATCCCTTTTGAAAACCAAACAAAGATAAGTACTACCATACACAAAAAAAAACAAAGTTTAGGAAAGTCCGATTTAAATAAAAAAACCATTTTAATTGTCGAAGACGATTCATACAGCAAACAAATACTTATTGAACTCTTAAAACCTCAGGGAGCTAATATATTAATTGCCCACGATGGATTAGAAGCACTGCAAATCTGCAAAAAATATTCCGAAATTGATATCGTATTAATGGACTTACAACTACCAAAACTTGATGGACTGGAAACCACAAAAAGAATAAAAAAATTCAGACCCAATATAGTAATCATTGCCCAAACAGCCAATGCAATGCCCGAAGACAAAGAAAAATCTTTATCAGCCGGTTGCAACGATTACATTGCAAAGCCTATCGATACACAAAAATTAATAAAAATGCTTAATAAATATATTTAAATCAGTTTTTCTGTTTAATTAAATGAAATACGTCCATCACCAAACAAGAACTCAATTCAGTTTTCAAATGCTCTTTCCAATAAACAAAAAGTTTTTTTCCGGCAAACTGACCTCCAAAAAAAGCCCCCACCATTACAGGGTATGTTTCCCACGAAAAGCCCAAATCACCATAAACCCTTAAAAGGATAACAAATGGCACCGGAATATGAATAGCCAAAGCCCACTGTAATGAAAATTTACGCACATTTGCACGCCAGTAACCAAACGGTACATTCATTAAAAAAACCGTTAATGCAATAATAAAT
>JALWNR010000339.1 GCA_027083715.1 Bacteroidales bacterium | reverse complement strand
TTATAAAACTGAATAACGGTAAAGAGTACAAATGCGATATCAATGAAATAAAGTCCGACACTATCTATTTCACTATTGATTTTAACGGAAGCATTAGCAAAACACATGTTTTAAAAAGTGATGTGGCATTTTTTACGATTGGACAAATTGAAAATTTAAAAAATAATATAGATTCAACAGCCTATTACTCTATTGAAATGGATGATGGATCTACTTTGAAAGGGAAAATTATTTCTTTTGATGAAAGTTCCATTTTGATATCAGATAATAATCTGGGTGTTATAAATGTTAAAGCTGAAAAAATTAGAAACATTGAAAAAGAAAATCCTGATGCTTTTCTGAAAATTGAACTAAATGATGGAAATGTTCTGAATGGAAGAATTATTGAGCGAAAAGCAAATGTACTGGTTTTTAAAACGGACAATCTGGGGGTTATAGATATTCCGACGAACAATATCAAAAAAATCACTGAAATTAATGAAGCGAATATGAAAAATGGAGAATATTGGTTTCCTAATCCTAATTCTTCTCGATATTTTTTCGGTCCCAGTGGTATAAGTCTAAAAAAAGGAGAAGGCTATTATCAAAATATATATCTTGCTTATAATTCAGTTAGTTATGGACTTACCGATTATTTCACTATTGGAGGCGGAGTTTTTTTACCGATAGCAGCATTTATTACCCCGAAAGTATCATTTAATATTACCCCCAAGTTTTATTTGGGTGCCGGAACACTCTTGGGTATAGGTCCGGGTAATACAGTTATAGGTGTAGCATATGGAATTGCTACCTATGGTACTCTTGAACACAATATAACCTTAGGAAGCGGTTTTGGATTTTATGATGATACTTTTCAGGAAAAACCTATTATTACTTTAGCTGCTATGACACGTGTTTCTCGTAAAATAGCATTGGTTACAGAAAACTGGATGGTGCCTTATAGCAATTATGAGTACATAAACGGACAGGAAGTAGTATCTACAAAATATTATGGGTTGGTATCTTATGGTATTCGTCTAATGTCAGAAAAAAATTACAGCTTTGATTTTGCATTTATTAACTCACAAGATATTGTTGAAGTTTTTTTTATCGGGATACCCTATATTGATTTTGTTTTACGATTTTAATTCATAAATAAAAAAACAGAGAGGAACTTTAGGTACCTCTCTGTATATTATCAACCTGCTTCCATATTTTCAGCTCCCGGTAATTTGCCTACCAATTTTTGCGGATCATGAATTAGTACAGGAATGTGCTGAGGACAAATCCATAAATTGC
The DNA here is from genome assembly GCA_027083715.1 of Bacteroidales bacterium. Classification (GTDB taxonomy): domain Bacteria; phylum Bacteroidota; class Bacteroidia; order Bacteroidales; family NBLH01; genus NBLH01. The sequence continues at coordinate 3,115 of JALWNR010000339.1, read as the reverse complement.
GCCCTTGATAATGTAACTGAACCAAAGGAATTTCTTCATCATTTCGTTCACAAAATAAACATGCTTTTTCTTCTGCCATAACAAAAATATATTAATTAAATTTATACAATACTTTCAGATGCAAAAGTCTGAAAATATAAGATAAGATACAAATAATAAGGACATCAATTATACCAAAAAAAGATGATTTTTATCATTTTACAATTTGAAAATTTCCGTGTTCTACAAAATATTTTGATGTATAAACCATAAATACAAGTGTTGTATGCTTTGTAGAAAGAAGTTATTTCTTTTACATATGTATTCAAGTTATCAAAGGATTATATCTAACGGTAGCCGGACAAGTTACATAATATTCACTGTCCAAACGTTAAATAGAAGATTTGCCTGAATGATTATTAAAAAAAAATAAAAATAAGATGTGGGTTTTGTAATAAGTAAGGAATATCAGCCATAAAACAATCCGATAATTGTAAAAAAAGCAAATACAACACTGGCTATTCCATTGGTGGTGAAAAATGCAATATTTACTTTTGATAAATCATCTACTTTTATTATACTGTGCTGATAAATTAAAAGAAAAATAAAAAAACTTGCCCCTAACCAATACCATAAACCAAAACTTGCAAAAAAACCTGCCCAAATAATTAATACGGCTACCAATAAATGTAGAAATGCAGACAGATAAAGTGCATTTTTCTTTCCAAGATAGGCAGGAATAGAATTTAAACTATGTTTTTTATCAAAATCATCATCTTGAAGGGCATAAATTATATCAAAACCACTTGTCCAGAATAAAACCATGAAGGAAAAGAGAATCGGCAATAGATCAAAATGAGCAGTTACCGATAAATAGGCACCTATTGGTGCTAATGCCAATCCTAATCCTAAAACAAAATGACACAATGCAGTAAAGCGTTTTGTGTAGCTATATCCCAAAACCACGAATAAAGCAATTGGTGATAAATAAAACACCAATGAATTTATAAACCAAGTGGTTGCTATAAACAAAACGGAGTTTAAAATTACAAAAAATAAAGCTGATTTTTCAGTAATTTGTCCGGCAGGAATTTCTCTCTGTTTGGTTCGCGGGTTTAGTTTATCAATGTCTCTATCTACGTATCTGTTAAAAGCCATTGCCGCATTTCGGGCAAAAACCATACATAAAACCACATAAATAAAAATAAGCCAATCAAGCCGGTAACCTGCATATTGAGTAGCAAGAAAAAAACCGATTAAAGCAAAAGGTAAAGCAAAAACAGTATGGCTGAATTTAACAAACGAAAGGTATTTTTTTACAGTCATATAAGCAAAAACTTTTAATCAGAATAGGTTACTAAATTAATATCTATCTCACTTTCTTCCACATAATCCTCTACTTCTTCTTTCATTACTTCGTAATCATCTTCCCTACAATACCAATTTACTTCTACTTCGCCACCTTTATCTTCATAAATTTTCAGCAAATCTAATATATCCAATACAGAACGTGAACTGGAAGTATTATAATAAGTAAGTTTAACATTAAATTGAATGGGTTTATTTACTTCTGTGAAATATCTATCCAACCATTCTAACAGGGGAAGATAAAATTCTGTGGTATCCTCCAGATATGATCTCCCTGAAATAGTACAAACACCGGTTTCTGCATTAAAATCAACCGTTGGAACATAATAATTACCTTGTTCTCCTTCTATGTGTAAATTTTCCATTTTCAAATACTATGAAATTGTTTGTTTTATTAAGTACCTCTATGCAAACTCTGCAAAATTAAAAAAGTTTATATTTATAAAAACTAACTGTTTTTTTAATGAAGTACAGTCTATATTTTAATTCCCATTATAGTAATGTCATCAATTTGCGATTCATTACCTTTATGAATATCTAATGCATTGACAATTTTATATCGCTGATCCTCCATCGATTTATCAATACCGGAGTTTAATAAATCGATAAAGTTTTTTCTTCCAAATTTTTTTCTTTCAGGCGATTGTAGGTCTAAAAAGCCATCTGTTGTTAAATAAAGCATATCACCTTTGTTAAGCGTTAAACTATGCGATACAAAAGGTTTTATTCCTTTTCTACGTAAACGTGCTCTTCCACCAATTCCGCGCACAGTTCCTTTAATAAATTGTACTTCATTATCATGTGCATAGAATAAAGGGCGCTTGGCTCCTGCAAATTCAACATTATATGTATTGTTTCCATTATTATGAATTGTACAAACGCACATATCCATACCATCATTATTAAGTGTTTCATCCTGCATAAGCGCCTGACGTAAACCTTCGTCCAGTTTTTCCAATATCTCTTTGGGTTCGATTATTCTACTTTCATTAACAACTTCAACCAATAACCGGTTTCCAATCATCGACATAAAAGCTCCGGGAACACCGTGTCCTGTACAATCAATAACGGCAACCACGCTGGTATTTGTGTCTTCGAAATGCGTAAACCAATAAAAATCGCCACTAACAATGTCTTTGGGTTGAAAAATAACAAAAGATTCAAAATATTTGTCAATTGTAGATTTTAGTGGTAAAATTGCTTGTTGAATAGTTTTTGCATAAGTGATACTGTCAATTATCTTTTTATTTTTTAATGCAATTTCTTGATTTTGTTGCTCTAAACGTTCGTTAGTTCTCTTTTTTAAGCGATAGTTTTGATAAACCACAACAAATAAAATGACGAAAAATAATAAACCTGTTATTGCAAATAAGAGCATCAGGTTTTTATTTTTAATTTCCATCTTTTGTAATTTAATTTGATTTTTAGCATCTTGAATTTCTTGTTCTATTTGTGCAATCATCAATTGTCGATTTTCCAGTTCTATACTATCTTCATGTGTACGTGCATTTAATTTGTCCAGTTCAAGTTTCAAATTTGCAGATTTTAACATTTCTTCTTTCATTTTAACCAGATAGTCCAAATACTTAACACTGTCTTTTTTTGATTTTAGTTTTGATTTTTCTAATTTAGAAACAGTATTTTGATATTCTTTAATGTCTTTTCTGCTATAAAACTGCTCATCATTAACACCCACTTTTTTTAATTCATCTTTTGTAGGTTTTTCTATCTCAGTTTTTACATCCTTTGTACTAACTTTGGGTTTGTT
>JALWNR010000338.1 GCA_027083715.1 Bacteroidales bacterium | reverse complement strand
AATCACCGAAGGTGTTTTTGGTATGGAAGGCGACTTAGGTAATCTGAAAGCAATTACCGACTTAAAAGAAAAATACGATTTTCGTTTATTAGTAGATGATGCACACGGCTTTGGCACAATGGGTGCAACAGGTGCCGGAACAGGCGAACATTTTGGTGTTCAGGATAAAGTAGATTTATATTTTGCCACATTTGCCAAAGCAATGGCAGGAATTGGAGCTTTTATTGCCGGCGATAAACAGATTATCAATTACTTGCAATACAATATGCGTTCGCAAATTTTTGCAAAATCACTCCCGATGCCAATGGTTATGGGCTCATTAAAACGCTTAGAGTTGCTACAAAATCACCCTGAATATCGTGAGCAACTATGGACGATTGTTCGTGCGCTTCAGAGGGGTTTAAAAGAAGCGGGTTTTAATATCGGTATTACAGAATCGCCGGTAACTCCTGTATTTTTTGAAGGAAGTGTGGCACAAGGAACAAATGTTTTGAAAGCTTTACGCGAAGAGTATGATATTTTTACTTCAATTGTTGTATATCCGGTTGTTCCCAGAGGTACAATAATGCTTCGCATTATACCTACTGCTGCGCACACACTGGAACATGTTGAAAAAACAATTGCAGCATTTAAAGAAGTAGCCAAAAGACTTAAATCAGGAGAATTTGACGGAACAGAAGTTACGTTGGATAATGTAAAATAAGAAATAATTAAAAAAAGGTTAAAAGGCTGATATTAAATAATGTCAGCCTTCCTTTTTTTAGGTTTTACCATTAGTTTAATGGATAGAGTTTTAAAAACAAAGGTAAATCAAGAAAAAATACCCACCAATTAATTGCGATGCATTCCGCTTTTTATTGTGCACCAAACTCTTTTTTCAAATTAAAATAGCCCGGATATTCTATAGGAATACCTGCCACATTAATCGTTGGCTTAATTGCCAATTTTACACGTGTAGGATAACCTCCGGCATCTGCAAGATTAAATGCAAAATTTAATAAAGAATTTCTGGTTTTGTTATTCAGTAGCTTTTTTAAATCCAATTTTATGGCAAGCGGAATATTTGTAGTTTCTCCGGCCGGAATATTTATCGGTTGATCCAACAAGCCTTGGGTAATTTCATTACCATCAATATACAAAATCCAGTTCATTTTTTGCATGGCAGCTGTTGCCGGATTTGGATTTTTTGCTTCGATATTCAAATTGAAAGTTAAAGGTAGCTCACCACCCAATAAGGTTTTTGTAACATTGGCAGCATCCGTAAAAGTTAAATCCGAAAAACTGCTCTTATTTTGGATGTTTACACCTGCCAGTTTGGTATCGGTAAGCGAATTCATTTTAAACTCACATTTGGTAAATGTTGCCATTTGCTGTAAGACATCGCAGGATTGAAGCCAAATGATACTTATCAGCAAAGTACTTAATAAAATTTTTGTTTTCATAATAAAATATCCATGTTTAAAAGTTAGTAATTTTATTGGCTCTGGATTAGAATGGCGCATATTTTTTATATATCTATACAGCTTATATTTTATAAGTAATTAGTATATTGAAAATTAGTAATTAAGAAAATTAGCCGTTCATTTTAATTACCAATTTCTAGTTACCTACTAAATAAAAGCATCTAAAATATAAACACTATATTGTACCATAGCCTTTTTATTTTTTTTCTTCCTGATTCTTATTGCTATTTTCATATGCATTTACAATATGTCTTACCAGTTTATGACGGATAATATCCGAAGCATCAAAATTAATAAACGAAATTCCGGAAATATTCTTTAGAATATTTTTTGTTTGGATCAAACCCGAATGACTTTTATCGGGTAAATCAATTTGAGTAATATCACCGGTTACGATAAACTTTGAATATTCGCCCATACGGGTAAGAAACATTTTAAGCTGATTTAAAGATGCATTTTGAGCCTCATCCAAAATTACCACAGCATTGCCTAAGGTTCTACCACGCATAAAAGCTAATGGAGCAATTTGTATCATTCCTTTTTGCATGTATTCCTCTAATTTTCGTGGCGGGAGCATATCATTTAAAGCATCGTAAAGCGCTTGCAAATACGGGTCTAATTTTTCCTTCATATCTCCCGGAAGAAATCCGAGTTTTTCACCGGCTTCAACTGCCGGACGGCTTAAAATAATACGTTTTACCTCTTTATTCTTTAAAGCCCTAACTGCCAATGCAATAGCGAGGTAAGTTTTTCCGGTTCCTGCGGGACCAATCGCAAAAATCAAATCGTTTTTCCTGTATGATTTTACAAGCTCTTGCTGATGCTTTGTTCTTGCTTTAATCGGTTTACCCCCACTACCATACAATAAAACCGTATCGTCTTTTTTATTTATTAAGGTGCTATTACTACCATTAGATAACAGTTCGGTAATACTGTCTTCGCTAATATTATGATAGGTATTGTAATGCTCTATAAGCATGCTAAGTTTTTTTTCAAAATCAAGAACAGCAAGTGCCTCACCTACTACTTTAATTTCATGCCCACGTCCGATAATTTTTAGTTTCGGAAAAAATGATTTAATAATTTCGATTTTTTTATTGTTGATTCCGTATAAATTAATCGGGTCAATATCATCCAAAATGATAAGTTTTTCAATCATATTTTAAAAGAATATATTACTTTTGCTTTTACAAAGATAATTAAAATTATGTTTCAGGATATTATTAACGATGAATATTGCCCTGTAATTAACGCAAAATAAGCTATCTTATTGAACTATATGCCTATTGTAAGCTTAATATCTGATTGGAATTCAGCGGACTATTACATTGGTGCCGTAAAAGGAAGAATATTAAGTTCGTTTCCTGAAACGGTAATCGTGGATATCAATCATCAAATTGAGCCTTTTAATATTATACAAGCTGTTTATGTTATCAAAAATTCCTATAAAAATTTCCCGAAAGGCAGCATACATATTATTGCTGTGAACAGCGAAACAGATGAGCAAAGAAAACATGTGATTGTAAAATACGATGGGCATTACTTTATTGGAGCGGACAATGGTATTTTTTATTTAATGACCGAAGGACAAACCGAACAGGTTATAGAAATTAAAGAAAAACAAACCAATGGCTTTCCCGAACTAAATATTTTTGCTGATTTAGCTTGTGAAATTATAAAAAATAAAGATATTGAACATCTGGGAAAATCAAAAAAAGAATTATTCAGGCAGCTGCCCATGCTACCCATGTATGAAGAATCAAAAATTGTCGGTAAAGTAATTTATATTGACTCATACCACAATGTGATTACTAATGTGAGTAAAGAATTATTTGAAGAGATATGTAAAAATCGTAGTTTTAAAATTTTTGTTCAAAGCAACAAAAGTGTTATTACCAAAATAAATAAAAAATACAACGAAACGGAAAGTGGAGAATTACTTGCTATTTTCAACTCAGCAGGATTGCTTGAAATAGCTATTTCCAAAGCAAAAGCAGCACAATTATTAAGTTTGGATACTAAATCGGAAATAAGAATAGAATTTGATAATAAAGAAAAAAATGATCGTAAGGATAGTAAAAATGACCTTCAAGGAAGACTTTTCTGAAACATTCAAAGAATTTAGTCTTTCAATACGTGAAAAGATTAAAAGTTTTGAGGGATGTAGCTATCTTGATATATATCAAGATATTCACCATCCGAATATATTTTTCTCATAAAGTCACTGGGAAAGCGAAGAGTATTTAAACCTTTATCGTAATTCAGATTTTTTTAAAACCACCTGGAAAAAAACAAAGCAATGGTTTGGAGATAAACCTAAAGCCTGGTCGGTGGAAAGTATTCAGTACTGATGTTTCGCACTTACTATAATTATATACCATCCAGCTATTTATGAAATATAACGTATCGCAAATACCTAATATTCAACATGATATAAAACCAGCTAACTGTGATTTAAATTAAGGGATGTTTACAAAACATTTACTATAAGTCAAGTAAAGAACATTTTTTTGCTTTGCAGATTACAAACAGATTACCGCTATTGTTCAACTGCGTTGAACAAACAATAGAAACGCTGATTATATGGATTACACAGATACCACACAGATTTTAACTTAAAACATCTGGGTTAAGATGTAAAATCTGCGATAATTTGCGTTCATCTGTGGACAAAATACATCCACAGATTACTCAGGTTACCACAGAAATATTAAACTTGTGTCCTTAATATTTTGCAAAAAAATGCAAAGATTTTAGGTTAAGAAAATGAAATCATTAATGCAAATATATCCTCTACTCTAAACCATAGCCAATCCATTTTAGTTTTTAATCTAATTTCTTTCTTTTCCTTAGATAAAAAGAAACAAAAATCAAAGTAACTTGTGTGAAGCGATCTCATAGCCTGTCCCGATTTTTTTTTTTTTGGAAATACCATTAAAAATAGTT
>JALWNR010000337.1 GCA_027083715.1 Bacteroidales bacterium | reverse complement strand
ATATACCCGGATAATTTGTTGAATACATCCCCACAAAAAACACAGCTAATGAACCACGAATACCCATCTCTGAAATTGCAAAAGAAGGAATGGCAAACAAAAATAAATAAACCAAAGCAATAGCAATAAAAGCTTGATCAAAACTAATTTTTACATCAAAAACATAAAGTAAGAAAAAAAATTGCAAGAAAAAAACCAAATATCGCAACAAACTGAAAATTAGCACTTTTAACAGGTCACTATTTGTATATTCTCTCAAAAATGTTAACTCCTGACGGTATTTTTCTAAAAAAGGAAAATACTTTTTTAAACTCACAAAAAGATGCAAATGAAAAAACAGATAAAAAATTGTAACTGCTAAAAGAAAAGAAAAAATTATGATTGCCCAAAAGGTTTCGATTTCTACAAAAAACGTATGCTCAGCTGAGAAAAAATACAGATTCAAGGCTATAAGTCCCATTAATACAGTAACCAACGATTGAGCAAGACTAGCAGCAAACCCTGCAAATACTCCCGCTGCAATTTTTGATTTATCGGTAAAATAGGGTCGTCCGGCAAATTCACCAATACGGTTTGGTGTAAAAATTCCGGTACTAATGCCTGCCAAAACAGCTTTGAAACTATGTTTCAAGCTTATTTGTGTAAAACTTTTCACCAATTTCTTCCATTTTATTGCTTCAATTAACCAGTTTAGTGGCATAAGCAAAAAAACAGTTGCCAATAGAAAAGTTTTTAGTGAATTAAAACGATAATTTGAAATAAATTCATGAGTATAAAAATGATAATCATAAATTTTCCATGCAATATACCCATAAGCGGCAAGTGCAATAATAATCTTAATTATTTGGAATGTTCTTTTTTTCAATAAATTAATAATAAAACAACATAACTTTATGAACTTTTCCCTCTATTCACTATGGGCAAAAGCACAATGGATATTAATCCCAAAATCAAAATAAAAAGCGTCATGGCTCCGTGTGCAGCAAAAGCAAAAGCATTGGCATCGGGATATTTTTGTACACCGTACAAAATGAGTGTTTCAATTGCCATAAAATGCCAAGTTCCAATTCCTCCGGGCGAAGGTGCCACCATTCCAAGGCTTGACATTACAAAAACAGTCAGTCCGGTCATTATTCCTAAATGCTTTGTAAATTCAAAGCTTTGAAACACTACATAAATCATTAAAAAATACATTACCCAAATAAAAATACTATGGAAAATAAATTGCCATTTTTTTTTCATTTTCCAAACGGTTAGCAATCCGCTTGCAAAGCTCATAAACAACTCTTTAATTTTTTTAAAGATTTTATTCTCTGCAAGTTTTGAGCGGAGCAAAAACAATAATATGATGAAAAATGTAAGCATTACCACAAAAACAATCAAATTCTGCATACTGAATATTGCCTGCACATTGTTTTTTACCTCAGGATTATTGTGAACAAATACCAGAACAGTTTTCATCTGGGTAAAAAGAACAACCAAAAGCAAAAAGCCCAACATAATCATATCGAAAATACGTTCTGTTACCACAGTTCCAAACGATTGTGAAACAGGCACTTTTTCGTATCTTTTCAATACCGAACAACGCGCTATTTCGCCCGAACGAGGAATAGCCATATTGGAAATATACATAGTCATCACCGCAAAAAATGAATTAAACAGTCGCGGACGGTAGCCCAAAGGTTCTATCAGTAAATTCCAGCGCATGGCACGGCTGATATGGCTTAAAAGCGACAAAAATAACGAAACCCCAATCCAAAAATAATCGGCTTCTTTCAGTGCAGCAACAATTTCGTCAAGCGGCTGATCTTTATAAACCAGCCAAAACAAAAGCAATCCAATCGTAAAAAATATAATAATGCGTATAGCAAAAAGGAATTTCTTTTTCAATTTTATTTGATTTATACAATGATTGAATATATTTTTACAAAATAAAGCGCAAATATACTTTTTATTAGTTTATTGCGAACAGTATCTCTAAATTTTATGACAAAAGTAAAAGCAAAAAAACATCTTGGTCAGCATTTTTTAAAAGATAAAAATATTGCCCTTAAAATTGTTGATGGATTGAATAATGATTTGGAACATGTGCTTGAAATAGGACCCGGAATGGGTATTTTGACACAATTCCTGATTGAAAAAAACTATCCGTTTTCAGTTGTAGAAATTGATGGTGAATCGGTTGAGTATTTAAAGCAAAACTTTGAGCAACTAAATATTATTGAAGGTGATTTTTTGAAGCTGGATTTGCAAAAATTTGGGAATAATATTGGTATAATCGGAAATTTTCCGTACAATATTTCTACTCAAATATTATTTAAAGTATTTGAAAACAGAAATATAGTTACTGAAATGGTAGGAATGTTCCAAAAAGAAGTAGCAGATCGTGTTATATCTGCTCCGGGTAGCAAAGTGTACGGTATTTTAAGCGTTCTTTTACAAGCATTTTACAACACAAAAAAAATACTGATTGTTGAACCCGGTGCTTTTCATCCTCCGCCCAAAGTTCGCTCGATGGTTATTCAATTAACACGCAATAATACACAAAAACTGGATTGTGATGAACAGCTTTTTGTGAAAATTGTAAAAGCTACTTTTAATCAGCGTAGAAAAACTATCCGAAATTCTATTAAAAGCATTATTACTGACAACAATTTCCACTCAGAATTTTTAAGAAAACGTCCTGAGCAACTATCTGTAGAGGAATTTGTACAGCTTAGCAAAGATGTAGAAAAGGCACTCTTGCAAAGCAATGCCTAATGTCATGTCAAGTATATTATTGTCATACCAAGCACTCGTTCTTTTACGTCATAATACACTTGACTTGACACTAGTGTCAATATGCTCTAACTGATAAATTTGGTGTAGTAATCTTGTAGATAAGCGTAAAGCCCCTTTTCCCTTTTCAAATCCAGCTTTTTAATATGAGCCTGAAAATGTTTGGTCATTTCAGTTGTAAAATCGGGTATTTCATTCTCTTCGTAATAGCAGATGAACAAGCTTGCTGATGATAGCTTTTTTTCTGTATAGTCATGTTTTTCATAAATACTTTTTCGTTCAAAATCAATATAAAAATGTAAATAAAAATAGTCTGTATCTTCAACACCTTGTGCCGAATCAATCTCAACGTAATAAGTAAGAAAAACAGGTCCCATCTCAATAGTTTGTCTTTGAATCATCTTTGGAAAGACAATTGAGTACTCATAGGAAACAAAATTCTTTTGGACATAATTTAACACTCTTTGCAGATTCCAATTGTCAAGCTCAAATACTTTGAAGTATTTTTTTATCCTTTGTTTATCATGCAGTATATTTTTTTTGTCCATATATCTATGTAGTCATTAGTTTAAAAATTTTAAAGATCAATTTAATTCCTGACAGAAATTTAATATGATCCCCATTTTTATGGCTAATTAGTATTCTCCTCACCAGATATTTCGCTACAACATCAGCATCTTCTGCCAAATAGCGATAAACTTTTTGATAGCGTACTTTTTCATCATCCGTTGCATTTTGCATGGAAACATTCAAAAAATCGGTACGAACCATGCCCGGACTTAATGAGCCAATTTTTATTTCAGGATTTGTTAATTCTTTGGCAAGGGCTTTGGTAAGGTAATTTACCGCTCTTTTACTTGTTCCGTATAGAGCCAATTTATTCATAGTACGTCCGTTACTGCCAAAACCTTCCATATTAAAAATACTGCCGTAGCCTTGTTGCTCAAAAAAATTCACGGCTGCTTTTACACCCAAAAGAACACCCAAAATATTGACATTCACCACATTCTCAATGTTGTTTTCATGGATTTTCCAAAAAAGTTCATGGTTTTGCGGAACTCCGGCATTATTAATCCAGATATCTATTGCACCAAAAGCTTCAACACCTGCATTAATCAACTTTTCAAAAGTTTCCTTTTCAGTAACATTACCGGATACACCAATTACTTTATCTGAAATATTTTTCAGTTGTGCCAAAGCTTTATTCACCGAATCTTCTGTCCGGCCGTTTATAATCACCTGTCGGTTCATTTTTAAAAATTCGGCAGCCAGAGCAAAACCAATTCCACGTGTACTTCCGGTAATGAGTATTGTTTTTTTATCCATTTTTTAAATTTTACCCGAAAGATACGAAAAACCAGGATTTACACAAATTATAATACCGGCAGATTTCAATACAACAGCTAAACTTTCTAAATAATTCAAAAATAGGCACTAAGCGACAACTACACATAAGTACATGACAACAAGCAATATACAAAACATCAATAAAGGCATAAAAAAATAAAACATATTTAAGTATTTGCTTAAATAATAAAATGCTTATACTTTTGAAAGAAAAATATTATGGCAGATAAAACTATATCCTGTGTACGAACAGAAATTGACCAGAACAAAATTGAATCCTATCATCAATTGGTTGAAGA
>JALWNR010000336.1 GCA_027083715.1 Bacteroidales bacterium | reverse complement strand
TCCTTTTAAAGGATTAATCGAGTCTAAAATCAGAGAAGAAGCAGAAAATCTTCTTACGCAAAAATAGCCGGTATGAAAGCCTGCCAGCTTTTAATGTAAAATTCTTATTTTTAAATGTTGAATAAGAATAAATATTACTTTTAACCCTCTAATTTAAGCTTAAATCCCCAAAAATAAAAGCTTTAAGGTGCTCCTAAAAACTCTAAGATCAAAGCCTGCTCCGATACTTCGGAGGCTTTTTGAAATTATAAAAGTGGAGTTTACTGTTGTAAATGAGTATTTTATAATTTCAAAGTAACGCAGAAATTGAGGTTTTTAGGTGTGCCCTTAATTTAATTATTATTTCGCGACACATATAGATACTAATACCGAATCGTTATCAAGTAACAGAAAATAAATTTTCTTAATCCCGAAGTAAGTACGGGATAGACTATGCTAATCGTTCGGCATTATACCAAAAGCTATTTGATACGCTTGATAGCGGTTTGGTATAATTTCTTTGAAGTTATATAGATATAAAATTGGTATTTTACCATTATAAAATATCAATCTTATAATCATCAATTTATAAAAAAATATGTAAATAACTGCATATAATATAGATAAAAAACCATCACAAGCACAACACAGTGATAATCAAATGTTTATATATTGACTGCAAAAAAACATAACACACTACTAATACTAATTTTTTCAGAATATTAATTTTAAACAAAAACTATGAAAACGATTAAAATTTTTATGATCACAATTGTTCTCGGACTAATAATTAGTTCCTCGGAAAGTGTAATAGCTCAAAAAGCTCCAAAAATTAAGGAGATAAACAATCACACTTTTATACTTACATACATTAATACAGCAGGTAAAGAATATATTGCTTTTGCAAATAATGATTTTGTACCTGTAAACTCTGAAACTGTGCTCAACACACCGGAAGCCGTAATACACATAAAACGTGATTCGGTAGAAAATCCCCAAGCATACATCATTCATTTTGTAAATACAAACGAATATTTATACAATGGTTTAGTAAAAGTAAGTAAAGTGCAATTTGATAAATCATTTGCCAAAGATGTAAATAACCGTTTTATAAAACCCAAAGAATATCGACAACTTTATTATACTAAAATTCGTGTTTATCCAAACGGACAAATATCTTTTGGAAATATTCCCGGAAAATTTAAACTATATCTTTTAAAGGAATAGAGAAATTAAATTCAAAAGTAAACAGATAAAAACTAAAAACTGTTACATTAATATTAGTCAATTTTAAAAATATAAAAAATGAAAAATATACTAAAAATATCGATATTAATATCTGCTCTGTTTGTTTCAAACAACCTACATAGCCAGTCATTAAGAGCATATACGCTAAAAGTACCGAAAAAAGTGTTTGCAGGTGGTGGTAAACTATATGTAAAAGCACTAAAATCTGAAAATGGCAAATTTACTGATTTTGGTATTCAAGTTTCCGAGGCAATAAAAAATCAATTAATAACTGCCGAAAATAAAAATCGGGAAGTTAAAGCAAGCGGCTCATTATACAACCCTTGGTTTACCACTAAGTTTTATGAAATTGTAAACTCAGAAAACCAGGCAGATATTATTTTAGAAGGATCATATAAACTTATTGCACAACAAGATACATCTGCTAAAATACATTCAGATACAACATGGGTATTTGATAATGGTACCGTAAATAAAAAGCCACTCACCTATTTTTACTTTGAGTACCAAAATAACGGTAAAATTTCAGTTAGCGGACAATTAATTGCAAAACGCAATGGGCAAGTTATTGATAAACATGATTTTTCAGATAAATTAGAGGGTACAAAACGAAGTTTCCTTAATAAACCAAAGGGTTCAAGCATTGATAGCTTAGTAAAAAAAATAACTGCCCGAACTGCCAATAGCAAGAAAAACCTTTACAGTCCTGAATTTGTATTAGAAAAGTATAACTTTAAAAATGTAAAAACTAAAAATAAGGCATACAAAAGTGAGTTAAAAAGCCAAATGAAAATAGTCAAAGCAAATCTAAAATCAGGAAACTTGGATGCTGCTGCTAAAATCTTTTTTAAAATGAATGAAAAAGAATCAAGTGATAATTTATATTATAATCTAGGTTTATGTTATGAACTGATTGGAAATACAGAAAAAGCGGCTCAGTTTTACGAAAAATCAGGAAATTCATCAGGAATAAAAAGAATAAATAGGTTAATGAAAACAGAAAAGACCATTGAAAATCTTAGTTTACCAATTATCGAGAAAGATTTTGATTTCTAATTTGCCTTTGCAAATAAATGCCCAATACTGCTTTTTTGGGCAAGCACTAATTACATCAATAAAAAAGACTACTTTTTGAAGTAGTCTTTTTTTTCATTGTATTAAAAAATATAACCGCAATAATTCATGAAATTCTCTTTATGCAGATACGAGGCACCGAATTCCGCCGACATATCTTTATATTTCAAGGAATTCGTAACGAAGTAGATGCGTGAAGAGAATTTCAAGTGACACCCAAATTTGAGTGCGTTTGTTTTGTAATAAAACTTACTTAATGTATTGATAATAAACATATTGTAATGTAACTGTAACAAAAGCGGTGAATTTTGCGGGATAACTATTTTCCTAAACGAAATATTAAACCTGCATTAAAATTGCCCTGAACCATAGGTACATATGAATAAGTAGTTAAACCACTACCTCCTGTACCAAAATAGAAACCAACACCCGAAAAATACATAGGCATCATTAATGCTCCTTGCAAGCGAATTCCTACTTTATCCGAAAAGAAAATTTTGGTTCCTAATGCAAATGTCATGGCAAAGCGCCAAATATCACTAATATCATTATCCGAAGGAGCATAACGAGCAGCACCCAGACTCAAAACCATAAAAGGCTGCAAATTTCCATACTCCATATATTTATACGAACCAATCTGGTAATATTCATTTATCACATCAAAATCTCTGCGGGTGTAGGAAGAAGAACTGGGATAAAAATAAGAATGTGTTTTAGTGTGCGAATACATCAGTTCTACACCATATCCGTGCGCTATTTCAATATCCATTGTTCCACCAAACAATTCGTTATCATCGGTTTTAATATCTCCTTCATAAAACCTCATTTTACCATTCATTTGCCAGCCATAAAAAGGCGAAATTTCAATCACTTGTGCAAAAATATTTACCGGTAATAAAAATAATATTGAAAGAATTAGGATTAGATAATAATTTTTTTTCATATCTTGAATTTTTTAAGTTATTTTAACAAATTTACAATAATTTTCTCAGATTGATATGGATAATTTAAATTGGGAAAAAGCTTTAGAACGATTAAAAAATGGAAATCTTCATTTTATCGAAGATAAATTAGACGGAAAACTTCAAAACTCCTCCCGCAGAGAAGAATTGGTGTCCGAACAGAAGCCTTATGCCATCATTCTTAGTTGTGCAGATTCACGCGTGGTACCGGAGTTCACTTTTGATACAGGTTTAGGTGAACTATTTGTTATCCGTGTAGCAGGAAATGTGGCAAATACTTCAACACTGGCAAGTATTGAATTTGCTGTAGCTCATTTAGATGTTAAGCTAATCCTTGTTTTAGGACATGAAAATTGTGGAGCTATAACTGCTGCTGTACAAAATCAAAACAGTACGGCAGATAAAAATTTTGCTCATTTGTTCCGCTATATTACTCCTGCAATCAGGTTAGCTAAAAGTGATGATATAAATATTATTGTAAAATCAAATGCAAAGCTAACTGCTGAAAATGTTTATAAAAACTCCTCAATTATAAAAAAAGCGGTTGATGAAGCAAGAGTGAAAATTGTGCCTGCTTATTATCATTTAGAATCGGGTAAAGTTGATTTTGAAATTTAATACCTGAAAAATGTCTGAAAATAACCATATTTATTTTGAAACATCAGGAAAAGGAAAGCCGATATTATTTATTCACGGATTGGGTTCAAGCTCGCAAGATTGGGAATATCAAATAAATTTTTTTTCTAAATTCTATAAAACCATTTCGGTTGATTTACGCGGACACGGAAAAACAGGCAGTATAGCAGGAGAATATTCGATAATTAAATTTTCAAATGATATTGCCGAGATTTTATGTAATGAAACCGAGGATACTACTATAGTTGTAGGTATATCAATGGGTGGAATGGTTGCTTTTCAAATGGCAGTAGATTATCCTTGTTTGGTGGATAAATTAATCATTATCAACAGCTTTGTTGAAATGCCCATGAACGTAAAAGCAAACCGGAAAGCGCTCCGTATGCGGAAACTTATCCCTAAAATTATCGGAATGAAAGCAATGGGAAAAATAATTGCCAAAAAAGTCTTTCCCTACAAACATCAAGGCGATTTACGAAAACTGATGATTAAACGCTGGGCACAAAATAATATCAAGGACTATATAAAAAGCGTTAATGC
>JALWNR010000335.1 GCA_027083715.1 Bacteroidales bacterium | reverse complement strand
GCAAAGATTTAAATTGTAAAGTATAATTGTAATTATACGGAAATTTTCAAGTATTTACTATCAATTTTCGATAATTTAAACAAACTAAAACAATTGTGGTAACTTATATTTGTTTGGTTGATTCTCGAACAATTAAATCAGTTTTAATCACTCTGGTTTCCGGTTCATGTTCCTCTTCATCTTTTTCTAGTCTATTAAGCAAAATTCTTACGGCAATCTGTCCCATTTCATATCCATGTTGTTCAATTGTAGTTAAAGGAGGGTCCGACATGGTAGATATTCTTCCATTTGTAAAACCCACAATTGAAATATCTTCGGGTACACGTAAACCAAGATGTTTTACTGCTTGTAAAGCACCAATTGCAGTAATATCATTTACGGCAAAAATTCCATCCGGCATATTGCCTGATTTTATTAATTTTTCGGTAAGATACCATGCTTCATCATAGTCATCACACTTAAAAATCAAAGAATCATCAATCGGGATATTATTTTTAAAAAGTGCATGTAAATAACCGTTATGTCTATTTTTTCCTATTAATAAATGCATGGATGTTCCATAATGAGCAATTCTTTTACAACCGGTTTTAATCAAATAATCTACTGCTTTAAACGCACCATCAAAGTCATCAACCACTACTTTATCCATTTTCATTTCTTTGCTTACGCGATCAAAAAACACCACAGGAATACCATTATCCTCTAACACCTGAAAATGCTCGAAATTCTTCGTTTTTTTTGAAACAGAAACCAATACTCCAGCTACCCGGCTGGAAAGCATCACTTGTGTTTCATTCACTTCACGTTCAAAACTTTCATTGGATTGAGCAATCATTACACTATATCCGTTAGCATAAGCCAAATCATCAATACCACTAATTACCGAAGAAAAAAAATGATGGATAAGTTCAGGAATTATAACTCCTATTATCTTACTACGACTTTGCCTGAGACTTAAAGCAAGCACATTTGGTTTATAATTCAGTTTTTCAGCTAACTCGTTTACGGCTTTTTTAGTTTCTACACTAATATCAGGATGATCTTTCAATGCACGTGAAACCGTTGATGCAGAAATGCCTAGTTCTGCTGCAATATCTTTAATAGTAACTTGTCTTCCCTTCATCTTTTACTTTTTAGCACCTTGACTAAATTAGAAAAAAAATCAGGTTTATACAAACATGTTCTGTTTAATAAAATAAAAAATAAAAACTTGATAGTAATATTGAAAATTTTTCACCTGCTAATTACAACCTTATAAGTTGATAATAAGAAATTTATGTTAGTATTTATAAACATCACAATAAAAATCAACAATAAACTTTTTAGAATAAAAAAACAGGGAATTTCGCAAACGTTTGCGATGACGTTTGCGATGATTTTTTGAATAAAAAAATGTTAAAAGTTGTTAAAAGCCCATTTTTACTTCTTAAGTTTGAAATAAATTTTGTAAGCGGACGAATAGTAAGTTCCGGAAAATTAATAAAACCTGAGAGATTTTATTAAAATTAAAGTAGATTTTTTTAACCTAAATTAAAAGTAAAATGAAAGATTATTTTAGTATGCTTAAAAAACTGATGCTGTTTTTTGCATTCATGGCACTTACAAGTAATGTATTTGCTCAGCAAGAAATTACAGGTCAGGTTCTTGATGCCGATGGAGACATTCCAATTCCGGGTGTAACAGTATCTGTTAAGGGAACAACTGTTGCTACCATTACAGATCTTAACGGAAATTTTAAAATTAAGGCAATGCCGGAAGATTTTATTGTATTTTCATACATTGGATATGATACACAAGAAATCGCAGTTGGCAATCAGACCATTATTAATATTAAAATGAAAGAATCCGATATAGGATTAGGAGAAGTAGTAGTTATTGGATATGGTACGGTTAAAAAAGATGATGCTACCGGTTCAGTAACTGCTGTTAGTGCAAAAGATTTTAATCAAGGAAACATAACAAGCCCGCAAGAATTATTAATGGGTAAAGCTTCCGGTGTGGTTATTACAGCACCAACAGGACAACCCGGTGCAGGATCAACAATCCGTATTCGTGGAGGTTCCTCATTAAGAGCAAACAATGAGCCCTTAATTGTTATTGATGGTATTCCGGTTGATAATACGGATATTGGGGGTATGTCAAACCCTTTAACTTCTATTAACCCAAATGATATTGAAACTTTTACTGTTTTAAAAGATGCTTCGGCTACTGCCATTTACGGTTCACGTGCATCAAACGGGGTAATCATTATTACAACTAAAAAAGGAAAAAAAGGAAAATTAACAGCTGCCTATAATGGTAGTTTATCACTCGGAGTACCTGTTAAATATATGGATGTGTATAGCGGTGATGAATTTAGAAACTTAATTTACGATAGAGTAACAAATTACGGATTAAATCCCGAAGCCGTTAATGTGTTAGGAAATGCAGATACCGACTGGCAAAAAGAAATTTATCAAAATTCATTTAGTCAGGATCATAATGCCAGCGTTAGTGGTGCAATAAATGATATTGTACCTTACCGTATATCACTAGGATACACCAATCAAAACGGTATTTTGAAAAATACAAACATGCAAAGAAGCACTTTTGATGTTTCCGTAAACCCTAAACTTTTAGATGATGCTTTGGAAATGGATATTAATGCCAAAGGTTCTTATATCCAAAACGATTTTTCAAATACAGATGCCATTGGAGCAGCTCTCTCTTTCGACCCTACACAGCCCATTAAAAACGGAAATACTCGCTATGGTGGCTACACAGCTTGGACAGAATTAAGCTCAGGAGACCCATTAAATGGTCTTCCAAACAATATTGCTACCCATAATCCGGTTGCTCAACTTGAATATAGAGATAATACTTCAACTGCACAGCGCTATCTCTTAAACGGTAAATTTTCTTATAAAATGCCGTTTATGCCTGAATTAAAAGCCACATTAAATGTAGGTTATGATTATTACAACACTGATGGTGATGATATTACCGACACCTTAGCATCGTGGAGCTATCGTGAGCCGGAACGTCAAATTGTTAGATATACAAATACCAGAAAAAACAGCTTACTTAACTTTTATCTGACCTATACAAAAGATTTCGGTAAAAATCGTCTGGATGTAATGGGCGGATATGAATATCAGCATTATTACTACGAAGGCGAAACAGCCAACAGACCATGGGCAATGACAAATGGAGAATACTTAAATTCTGATACAATTGTTTATAAAAACGAGAATTTCATAGTTTCATTTTTGGGAAGAGCAAATTATTCTTACGATAATAAATATTTCCTTACTGCTACCGTACGTTACGATGGTTCTTCTCGCTTTGCAAAAGAAAATCGCTGGGGACTTTTTCCTTCATTTGCAGCCGCATGGAAAATTAATGAAGAAGCTTTTATGGCAAATGCAGATTTCTTAAGCAATTTGAAATTAAGAGCAGGTTGGGGTGTTACAGGACAACAAGATATATTTAACAATCCATATCCATATATTCCAACTTATACTATTAGTCAACAAGGAGCATATTATCAGTTTGGAAATCAATTTTATCCAACTTTGCGCCCCGATGCTTATGATGCAAATATAAAATGGGAAGAAACCACAACTATGAACCTTGGATTGGATTTTGGTTTTCTCAATGATCGTATTTCCGGTTCATTTAACTATTACAACCGCGAAACAACAGACCTGATAAATGAAATCCCTATTGCAGCAGGTACCAACTTTTCTAACTTTTTAGTTACAAATGTTGGTTCACTAACCAATGAAGGTTTTGAGGTAGAAATTAATACCAGAGCAATTTCAAACGAAAATATGAGCTTGGAAATTTCTGTAAATTATTCCCGTAATGAAAATAAAATTACCAAATTGACTTTGGTTGATGATCCTGCATATACAGGATACGAAACCGGTGGTATTTCTGGTGGAGTTGGAAACTATGTACAAGTTAATGCTGTGGGTTACCCAGCAAATACTTTCTATTTATTTCGTCAAGTCTATGATGCAAACGGGATGCCTATTGAAGGATTATATGTAGATAAAACTGGTAACGGTGGAAATGTTTCAGGAGATAATGCAAATAAATATTATGTACACAACCCTGCTCCGGATCATATGATAGGTTTATCTTCAAGATTAACATACAAACAATTTGATTTTTCATTCTCAGGAAGAATTAGTTTAGGCAACTATGTTTATAACAACAATGCTTCGAACATGGCACTTTATCAAAATGTTTATAACCAATCAGGCTACACTGCTAATATCTTAAAAGATGTTGAGAAAACAAATTTCATGACGGCTCAATATTGGTCTGATTTTTATTTGGAAAATGCATCATTCTTCCGTATGGATAATATTAGTGCAGGTTATAGTTTTAACAAATTGTTTACTGATAAAATTACCGGAAGACTTGGATTTACAGTTCAAAACGCATTTGTAA
>JALWNR010000334.1 GCA_027083715.1 Bacteroidales bacterium | reverse complement strand
CATAATGCTGTCCTGTATGAACTAATACAACTAATTCTCATCTTTCTTTTAATTCCAAATACAATGGAGCTTGTTTAATTATATCAGGTTTTGTGGCTATCATTATAATATGAGCATATTTTTTTTCAGTATTTTGTAAATCATACCAAAAGTTTGGTCTAATAAATACTGCATTATCTTCACAATTTGGAATTTTCATAATATATAGTTAAAAATATTTTTTATATTATATTAAATAATTTAATTTTATAAACAAAAATTAATTTTTTACAATTACTCAAATAATTATACAACAAGAAACAAGTAATGTTACAATAATATCTTTTTTACTTGGCTTTTCTCATAAAATAAAATATCATAATACATAAATAAAAACTAAATACAATAGACTTAATAAACTTGTTAATACTACACCTAAACTTGAATACATTGTTAATGATAACAATATTGAAGCAACAGCAATTGAATTTGCTAATAATAACAATTTTACATATGACTTTTCTAATAATTTAAATTCTCAAAATTCTTTTTTAAACACCATTAGCAATAAAGAAAAAATTATTATTAGGATAGTTTCAGTAAAATAAAAAGATGCTGGATTTAATTTTATTAAAAAATATTGGTTCATCTTTTTGCTGATAATTGTATATGTTGTTATTGCCGGCATGAACATTCTGCCACGCAGTTTAAATATTTTCAAAAAGAAACAGCTACTTATAGATGAAACACCGGTAGTAGTAAAAGAAATAAGAGAAATCGGTGAGCTAATTACCGCAGAATTTTACGGCGAAGTATATGCCGATTTAAATGAGTTTTACGAAAACCTTATCAAAACAGAAAAAGATTCTATTTATTTAAATCCTGCAAAGTATTACAGAAAATATCCGGGACTAAGAGAATACGTTTCACAAGCACAAGATTACAGAGCACAAGAACTGTTTTTTGAAAAAGAAAAAGAAAATTACGAGCTGTATTTAAACGATTATTTTCAAAAATTAGAAAGTTATCGACAACTAGAAATAAAATTACGTAAGGATATTGTGGCAGCACAGTTAAAAACAGAACGAAAAAAACTGGAAAAACGCTTACAAGATATACGCAATAAAGTGATTAGAGAAAAAGAAAACTATAAAGCACGTAAAGAAAAATACAATAACACAGAAAAGGAATTTATTGATTTAAAAGAATCATTTCGTAAAGAGCGGAAAAAACGAAATTTAGTATATATTGGCAGAGGTTGGGTAAAAGCCGGTATTAATTTAAAAAATCTAACAGAAAAAGAAATTTTTATTGATGATGCAGACTCTTTATATATTCATTTATTAATTCCCGAACCGGAAATTATTGATGCTGATATAAATCCTTGGTTTATTTACACCGATAAGAAAAAAATTAAAGGTTTTGAACTTTTCATTGCTAAAACCGGCAGTATGATGGCAAAAGATAATTTTACTGATGATGAAATAGCAGCTGTTAAGTATATTTGCAAAGAACGCTTAAAAGCAAATGCACTTGAAAAAGGAATTATAAAAAATGCCAAAAGCTCTGCACTTACCACATTAGAAAACTTTTTTCATTTATTGGGTTTTGATAAAGTAAAAATTAATTTCAAAACCGAAGATATGGAAATTGTGTCCATTGAACAAGATGCAAGCTAAGGATTACAATATTTCTTTGCATTTCATCAGGGCTTTCACTAATTTTGTATTAAAATTAATACAAAAAAATGATTATTAAATCATCACGCTTTGTAATGAGCAACACGGATGTTAAAAAATGTCCGGAACCTGTTATACCCGAATATGCTTTTATAGGAAGATCAAATGTTGGCAAATCTTCGCTTATAAACATGCTTACCGGAAGAAAAAGTTTGGCAAAAATATCCGGTCGCCCCGGAAAAACACGATTGATTAACCATTTTATAATTAATGAAAACTGGTACCTTGTAGATTTACCCGGATACGGCTATGCACAAGCATCAAAAACCGACCGTAAAATATGGAAAGGTTTTATAAAAGATTATCTTGTAAAGCGCGAAAATCTGATTTGTACTTTTATATTAATTGATGTTCGTTTAACAGCTCAAAAAAACGATTTGGAATTTATGATGCAAATGGCTTTAAAGTCATTACCTTTCGTAATTATTTTTACAAAATCAGACAAAATATCCAAAGTACAATTAGATAAGAACATTCATGATTACAAAAAAAGGATGCTCCAAGAATGGGAAACTATGCCACTGTACTTTATAAGTAGTGCAACAAAGCGTAAAGGACGTGAAGAAATTCTTAACTATATCGAAGACCTAAACAACTCGCCTATGGCGAAAAAAATAAAGGCAAGAATCTATTAAATTTTTATACTTTTGCGCCCAAAATTACTAATTTTAATAAATTAAATAAAAAATGCAAGCACCTATTAAA
Organism: Bacteroidales bacterium; assembly: GCA_027083715.1. Classification (GTDB taxonomy): domain Bacteria; phylum Bacteroidota; class Bacteroidia; order Bacteroidales; family NBLH01; genus NBLH01. The sequence goes on along the minus strand of JALWNR010000334.1, from coordinate 2,026 downwards.
ATTTTTTCAGGTTCAAGTTCACGGTATTTAGCAGAGAAAATCGCCAATAGCTATGGTATTCCGCTTGGAAAAACTTCCATTTTAAGATTTAGCGATGGAGAATTTCAGCCATGTTTTGATGAAACTGTTCGAGGACGCTACGTATTCATTGTTCAATCAACTTTTATGCCTACCGAGAATATTTTCGAACTACTTTTAATGATTGATGCTGCACACCGGGCATCCGCCTATAAAGTAATTGCCGTTATTCCGTATTTTGGTTTTGCGCGTCAAGACCGAAAAGACAAGCCAAGAGTTTCTATTGGCGCAAAAATGGTTGCTAATTTATTAGGTGCAGCAGGTGTTGACCGTGTAATTACTATGGATTTACATGCCGACCAAATTCAAGGCTTTTTTGATATACCCGTAGATCATTTATACTCCTCAGCAATTTTTGTTCCTTATATTAATAGCTTAAACCTTGAAAACTTAGTAATTGCATCACCGGATATGGGTGGAGCAAAAAGGGCTAATGCCTATGCTAAATTTTTAAAAACAGGCATGGTTGTTTCTCATAAATCGCGCGATAAAGCTAATGTTGTGGGTAATATGACAATAATTGGCGAAGTTGAGGGTAAAAATGTAATTATTTTGGACGATATGATAGACACTGCCGGTACTATAACCAAGGCTGCCGATATTATGATTCAAAAGGGAGCTCTTAGTGTAAGAGCAATTGCTACACATGCCGTTTTATCAGGTCCGGCTTATGAACGAATTAAAAATTCTGCATTAGAGGAAGTAATTGTTACTGATACTATCCCTTTAAAAGAAAAAAGTGAAAAAATTAAAGTCTTAAGTACAGCCGATTTATTTGCCGATGTAATAAAAAAAGTATATAATTATCAATCGATAAGCTCAAATTTTATTATATAAGATGTTTGCTTTTATTGATTAAATTTTCTATTTTTGCAGCCATTTTAAAAATAGTGATAACGTGTGATGGAAGTTTTATAACTTAAGTAGCACATAAATTTGAAAAAAATGAAATCTATAGAGATTAAAGGGGAATTAAGAACATCCACAGGAAAAAAAGACAGTAAAAAACTTAGAAAAGAAGAAAAAGTTCCTTGTGTATTGTATGGTGGTGAAAAAAATATTCATTTTGCCGTATTGGAAAAAGACCTGAAAAAGTTAGTTTTTACACCAAATGTTTATTTGGTTGATTTAGATTTAGACGGTAAAAAACACAAAGCAATCGTACAAGACATTCAGTTTCACCCTGTTAGTGACAGAGTTATCCATATTGATTTCTATGAAATCTTTGAAGATAAGAAAGTAACTATTGCTATTCCTGTTGAATTACAAGGACTTGCAGAAGGGGTTAAAGCCGGTGGTAAATTACAAATTTTAAATCGTAAATTAAAAGTAAGAGCTTTGTATAAAGATTTACCTGACACACTACAAATTAATGTAGAAAATGTAGGTTTAGGTAAAAATATTAAAGTTGGTGAAGTTAATTTTGATAACTTGGAAATGCTAAACTCGGCAAATACAGTTATTGCTACTGTTAAGCTTACAAGAGCTGCAAAAGGAGCAATGGTGGCAGCTGCTGCAGAAGAAACAACAGAAGAAACAGCAGAATAAAATTTGTTTTCATAGCTTAATTAATATAATTATGAAGCGTTTTTTGAAATTTTTTGAAATTTTAAAAAGCGCTTTTTCTTTTAACAATCAGGAAAAGAAAAAGTTTGAAGTGAAATATCTAATCGTTGGTTTAGGAAATATAGGTGCTGAATATGCCGAAACAAGACACAATATCGGCTTTAAATTAGTCGATTTTATGGCTGAAAAAAATAATTTTAAATTTGAACAAAAAAAATTAGCCTATATTGCCGAGTGGAAGTTTCGTGGACGCAAAATAATATTCTGCAAACCAACAACATACATGAATCTGAGTGGGAAAGCAGTTAATTATTGGCTGCAAAAAGAAAAAATTCCTATTCAAAACATGTTGATTGTAGTAGATGATTTAGCACTTCCGTTC
>JALWNR010000333.1 GCA_027083715.1 Bacteroidales bacterium | reverse complement strand
GTGTTAATACACTGATTAATAGAGTGTTGTAAAGTGATTTGTTTTATATAAAATTATTATTCAAAATAACTTTTTTTTAAAATAATTATTGCAAAATTATCAAAATAATATCCAAATAAACCAAATTTCGAAACAAAGTAAATAACATGTTTCTAAACATATATGTATATATTTACTAAATTCAAAGGAAAATTCTAATTTTGCCAAATGCAAGTTTTAAGGAAATTTAAAAACAATATATTAAAATTTGTATTTTGTATTGTTTTATTTTAGTTAAATTTAAAAAAATGAATATACACGAATATCAAGGAAAGGCAGTATTAAAAAGTTTCGGTGTACGCATACAGGAAGGTATCGTTGCCAATACTCCGGAAGAAGCTGTAGATGCTGCTAAAGAGCTGCAAAAACAAACAGGAACCTCGTGGTGGGTTGTAAAAGCACAAATCCATGCCGGTGGACGCGGTAAAGGAGGAGGTGTAAAGCTTGCCAAAAGTATTGATGATGTTAAAGCACTGGCAAAAGAAATTATTGGTATGCAACTGGTTACACATCAAACCGGACCGGATGGAAAAAAAGTTAATAAGGTTTTAATTGCTCAGGATGTTTACTATCCGGGCGAATCAGAAACCAAAGAGTTTTATATGAGTGTATTACTAAATCGTCAAACCGGTAGAAATATCATCATGTACTCTACCGAAGGCGGTATGGATATAGAAACAGTAGCTGAAAAAACTCCCGAACTGATTTTTAAAGAAGAGATTGATCCTAAAATTGGTATTATGCCCTATCAGGCACGTCGCGTAGCGTTTAATTTAGGATTATCGGGCAAAGCTTTTAAAGAAATGGTAAAATTTGTTACTGCTTTATATAATGCATATGTAAAAACCGATTCAAGTATGTTTGAAATTAATCCGGTTTTAAAAACTTCGGATGATTTGATTTTGGCAGTAGATGCAAAAGTCAATTTTGATGACAATGCTTTATATCGTCATCGAGATTTTGTAGAAATGCGCGATTTAAGCGAAGAGGAGCCTGCTGAAATTGAAGCAAAAAAGTATGATTTGAATTTTATTAAACTGGATGGAAATGTGGGGTGTATGGTAAATGGTGCCGGTTTGGCTATGGCAACTATGGACATTATTAAACTATCAGGCGGTGAGCCGGCAAACTTTCTTGATGTTGGGGGAACTGCAAATGCAGAAACTGTTGAAGCCGGCTTTCGTATTATTTTACAAGACCCTAGCGTAAAAGCAATTTTATTGAATATCTTTGGAGGTATCGTTCGTTGCGATCGTGTAGCACAAGGTGTTGTGGATGCTTATAAAAAAATTGGCGAAATAAATGTTCCGGTTATTGTACGTTTACAAGGAACTAATGCCGAAGAAGGTAAAGAATTAATTGATAACTCAGGTTTAAAAGTACATTCTGCCATTACTTTACAAGAAGCTGCTGATTTGGTTAAAAAGGTGGTGTAGTGTATTTTTTTTATTGAAAGATATTTTCCAACTGCCTGTACTCTATTTTTTACAGGCAGTTTTGGTATTCAATAATTATTATTTTGTATTGTTTTGAAATATTGAGTTTGCTCCGATAAGTTAATAAATAATTGTTTAATTATTCGATAGCTTGTTTATAAACAATTACTCGGATAATTTTTTAAAACACTTTGGCTATATCTTTCAGCAGATAACTTACTAATAATAAAATTATTTGATAAAAATTTCAAATCGCTTTAATCTTAACAAAAATCTTTATCTTTGGATTTGATAATTAAAAGAAAAATAAATATTTAATGGCTATTAAAAATGCCGACATAAAAGAGTTTATTGATGTAATAAAAGAGACTTCCTCTTATGATTTCTCTGAGTATTCTGAAAAATCTTTTGCCCGAAGACTCGAAAAAATTATTGAAGACAGGAATATGAGTTTGGAGGATATAATTCTGAAAATGAGAAAAAAATCAGATTTTTTAGAAGAAATTGTTAAAGACATTACTGTCAATACTACTGAAATTTTCAGAGATACAAAAACCTGGGAAATATTTAAGCGAGATATTTTATTAAAATATGCAGATAAAGATATTATTGATATCTGGCATGTAGGTTGTTCCACAGGACAAGAAGTTTACTCGGTATTGATTTTACTCAATGAAATGGGCTTAATGGATAAAGCCCGAATAGTAGCTACTGACTTAAATGCCGACGTCCTTGAAATTGCCCGTAAAGGTTATTATCGGTTTCGCGAAATTGATGAATTTATTGAAAATTATGACTCTGTTATGATGAGTAACCCCAAAGAAGACAGTACATTTAAAAATATTCCGTATCAAAAATATATATCAATTAACCGTAGGAAAAATTTAATAAAAATAAAACCGTTTTTACTGAATAAAACCGAGTTTATAAAACACGATGTGGTTACAGAAGGAAATATTTTTGAACGCAAATTTGATTTAATCTTTTGTAGAAATGTATTAATTTATTTTAAACATCAATTACAAAATAAACTTTTTGAATTTTTTCATGAAAACTTAAATAAGGGGGGAGCTTTAATTATTGGCAGACATGAAGGTATTTTAGGAAATATCTCCGGAAAATTCAAAAAAATTGAATCTATTTATTTAAAAGTTTAGAAATGAGCAATAAAGTCCAAATACAAATTAATTCAGAAATTGGTGATTTAGAGGCTGTTATACTACATACCCCAGGAGTGGAAATTGAAAACATGACTCCTGAAACTGCTGAACGTGCCCTTTATAGCGATATTTTAAATTTAACCGTTGCTGCAAATGAATATGCGCAACTAAACGGTGTGCTAAATAAACTTTGTAATACTTTTGAAGTGCAGGATTTATTGCAAGCTGTACTGGAAGATGAAAAAGTGAAAATAGATATGGTAAACAAAGTTTGTACCAGCGAAAATGTTTTAGACATACGCAATTACTTACTTTCATTATCAAATATTGAGCTTGCAAAGCAGTTTATTGAAGGTGTACCCATGAAAAAGGATAATCTGACAAAATATCTGCAAAAAGAGAAATACTCTTTACAACCATTACATAATTTTTTCTTTACCAGAGATGCATCGATGACTGTACGCGATAAAGTACTTATTGGGCGAATGGCAAACAATGTACGTAAGCGTGAAGCACTTATCATGGAGGCAATTTTTAATCATCATCCTGATTTTATTGTGAATGAAACAGTAAATCCTGAAAACTGCCATGATTGCCGACCTGAATTAACCGTTGAAGGCGGTGATTTTTTAGTAGCCAGAAATGATATTTTTTTAATTGGAAATGGTGCCAGAACAAGTACATACGGTGTTGATTTTTTGATTGAAGAATTGAAAAAAAGAAAATTAAAAAGACACCTGATTGTTCAGGAACTACCTCATAATCCGGAGTCCTTTATCCATCTGGACATGGTTTTTACATTTCTTGATAAAGACAAATGTATGGTATATGAACCCATTATTTTAAAACAAAACAGATACCAAACCATTCATATTGAAATAGATAACGGAGAAGTAAAATCCATTAAAAATGTGCAAAACATTCCGCAGGTATTAAGAACACTGGGTATTGATTTGGAGCCGGTACTTTGCGGTGGAAAAAATGAATGGATCCAGGAGCGGGAACAATGGCACAGCGGAGCAAATTTCTTTGCCGCGGGACCCGGAAAAGTTATTGGTTATGAACGCAATGTACATACAATCGGTGAGCTAAATAAAGCAGGTTTGGAGGTTATTAAAGCCCAAGATGTTATTAACGGGAAAGTCAGTCTTGAAGATTATCAAAAATATGTGGTTACCATTGAAGGCTCTGAACTTTCAAGAGGTGGCGGCGGCGCAAGATGTATGACTATGCCTATTAGAAGGCAAGAAGTAAACTGGTAAAAGTATATCTTCGGGCTTTTTTTTGAAGCCCGAAATATCTTTATTGTATTGTAAACTTCCGAAACATCTCCCAAAGTACCACACCTGCCGAAACCGAAATATTTAACGAATGTTTGGTTCCGTATTGGGGAATTTCTACACAAAAATCACTCATATCAACAATTTTTTGTTGCACACCTTTTACTTCGTGCCCGAAAATAAAAGCGTATTTTTTACCCTTTTCAATCTTAAAATCCGGTAAAGATATACTATTTTCTACTTGCTCAACAGAAACAATTGTATAACCTTCTTGTTGCAGTTGTAAAATCACTGCTTCGGTTGTTTCATGATACGACCAATCAACGGATTCAGTGGCACCCAAAGCCGTTTTATGAATCTCTTTGTTCGGAGGGGTTGCCGTAATACCGCATAAATAGATATGCTCGATTAAAAAAGCATCCGAAGATCTAAAAACAGAGCCTATATTATTCAGGCTGCGTATGTTATCCAACACTACGGAAAAGGGTAATTTTTCAGATTTTTTAAATTCATCTACGGTTTTCCGCTGTAATTCTATGT
>JALWNR010000332.1:4136-4458 GCA_027083715.1 Bacteroidales bacterium | reverse complement strand
GTTTTATTGTAAATTCATAAAATATCTTTCTACTACAAACATCCCCAAAATTTAAAATAATCATTTTTATGCTTTCAAAAATTTTAGTAATCTTGTAGATTCTAAAAATTGAACAATAATGAAAAAAATAATATTAATTTTAATAAGCATCTTTATCCTGTTTTCTGTCGGTGCACAGAGCCAAAACCCGAAATATGACTCAAGTTTGGCAAAAAAACTTGGAGCCGATGAATACGGCATGAAATCATATATTTTTGTGGTACTGAAAACAGGCAATAACAAAACAAGTGATAAAGCATTTATAGACAGTTGTTTTGTCGGT
>JALWNR010000332.1:0-4126 GCA_027083715.1 Bacteroidales bacterium | reverse complement strand
AAATGGAAAAGGCACATAAACTAGTAGTTGCAGGACCTTTTGGCAAAAATGATAATGAATTCAGAGGCTTATTTATTCTGGATGTTAAAACAATTGCAGAAGCGAAAGAGTTATTAAAAAACGATCCATCCATTAACTCGGATATTTTGCGAGCTGAGTATTATACATGGTATGGCTCTGCAGCATTGCCAGTATATTTGGAGGCTGCCGATAAAATTTGGAAAAAATCACCTTAAAAGGATATCCATATATCGCATATTTAAAAATTTCCTTTACCTATTTTCCTACATTTATTAATCAGGCGGATACCGAAATTACTTTCTGTATTTTCCGGCTTTATAATTTTATAAAAAAACAAATATGTCTTTACGATTTATTATCATATCATTTATCTTGCTGTTGATTGATTTATACGTTTTCAGAGCTGTTCGTGCCCATACGGCAAGTTTTGATAACTGGTTGAAATACAGCATTTACATAGCCTTTTGGACTTTACCTGCGATTTTTTTATCGGTAAGTTTTTATTATATGAATTTTGCACCCGAAACAGATTTTCGTTCCTCGAAAGTATTTCTATTTCTCGGAGCTTTTTTTGTGGTATTCACTTTACCCAAACTCATTATTCTTGCTTCGCAAGCCGTTGAGGATATAAGCAAAATACTTGCTTTTCTTTTTAAAAAAATATCAAATCCGGATGGAATAATTTATGAAAATGCAGATAAAATAAGCCGCTCAGAATTTATAACCCGCGTAGGTTTAATAATTTCCGTTATTCCCTTTATTGCTTCAATATACGGTATTCTTGTCGGGCGGTTCAATTTCAGTATTACAAGAAAAACATTGTCATTCAGTAATTTACCCTCAGCTTTTAATGGTTTTCGTATTGTACAGTTTTCCGATTTGCACATTGGCAGCCTTAAAGGGCATGAAGATAAACTCATTGAAGCCATAGAGCTGATTAATGCACAAAATCCTGATGTAATTTTTTTCACAGGCGATATTGTAAATAATATTGCAAGCGAGCTGGATGGCTGGGAGGATATTTTAGCAAAGCTAAAGGCGCGCTATGGAGTATTTTCCATACTCGGAAATCATGATTACGGCGAATATTTTCCATGGAAAAGCAAAGAAGATAAACAAGCCAATTTAGAAGATTTGATTGCAAGACACAAACAAATGGGTTTCAGGCTATTACTGAATGATGCTGCGATAATAGAACAATCCGGAGAAAAAATAGCTGTTTTAGGCGTGGAAAATTGGGGACGAAGACCTTTTCCTCAGTACGGCAAACTGGATAAAGCTCTGGAAAAAGCCGAAAATATTGCTTTTAAACTACTTCTTTCACACGACCCTACACATTATGATGAACAAGTTGCAGGAAAAGAAGATATTGCACTTACTTTTTCGGGACATACACATGGAATGCAATTTGCCATCAATTTCGGCGGAATAAAATGGAGTCCCGTAAGCTGGAAATACCCGAAATGGAGCGGATTGTACCAACATCAGGATAAGGAACAATACCTTTATGTAAATATCGGTTTAGGCTATATAGGTTTTCCCGGAAGGGTAGGGACAAACCCTGAAATCACGGTATTTGATTTGAAAAAAGCTTAAAAATAAGTATGTAAATTCGAGAATTCAATTGCCGGCAGATAAATTCAACATCAATCATTTAATCTTATACAAAATATCCAAATAACGCTTTAACAAATCGTCCACTGCCCCACGAAACGGAACACTGGCTGCCAATCCGTAAATCGGAGCCATTCCGCCTTTGGTTTTGGGCTGAGCTTTTACTTCGGCAACGGCATCTTTCAAATCTTTTACAAAACGCCCGGCAACTCCCTCTTGTGTATGACGTAAGGTTATGGCAATATGCACTGCCGAAGGCTTATGCAATCCATTCAGACTCCAGCCGCGATGAGTCATGGCATCTAAAATTTTGTAAATATCTATATCTGCCGAGGCAAAAGAAATCACCCAAAGCGGATTGCCCAATATTTGCAGTTCAGGTATTTCAGCAATGCCTTTTTTAATTTTTTCGGCAGTTTCCATAATTTGCCGTGTAGCATCCAAATAGCCTTTTTCTCCTACTGAAATTAATGTTGCCCAGCAAGCAGCACTTAAAGCTCCGGGACGGCTGCCTGCGAATGTAGGTGAAAAATACAATCCTCCCGGCCAATCGGAGGTTGTATAAAACTGATAATGACGTAGTTGTGTGTTTCGATATAATATTACCGAAGTTCCTTTTGCCGCATAGCCGTATTTATGGGTATCTGCCGATATGGAAGTAACACCGGGCAAACGAAAGTCAAATAAAGGTACTTCATAGCCCAATTTTTCTGCCCAGGGTAAAACAAAACCACCCAGACAAGCATCGGTATGGAAGCTGATTTTTCTTTTGCGGGCAATTTCCGACATTTCTTCAATCGGATCGATAATACCGTGCGGAAAAGTAGGAGCAGAACCTACAATCACGATGGTATTTTTGTTTACGGCTTTTTTTACATCCTTCACTTTTGCAGCATAATTACTGTCCACATCCACATGTCGCATTTTAATACCAAAATATTGCGAAGCCTTGTCAAAAGCAGCATGGGCGGTAACCGGCACTACCATTTCGGGCTTTTTAATTCCTTTTTTGTCACGCGCCCAATCACGATAAGTTTTCATGGCAAGCATAATGCTTTCCGTTCCACCGGAAGAAACCGTTCCGCAAACTTCATCTTTTTCGTTCACAGCATCCGCATGCATCATATTGCCGGTCATTGATACAATTTCAGCTTCGTATTTTGCTACTGAGGGCCAAATATCCGAGTGCAGCGGATTGGACTGAGAATTTAGTGCCAGTACTTTATTTAAAAAATCAATATGCTCATTATCACCATGATACACAGCTCCCGAAACAAATCCTTTCTTCCATATATCTTCCTCTTTTTGCTGAAATTCAGTCATTTTTTTAAGTATTTCTTCTTTTGAAATACCCATTTCAGGAATTGAAGCATAGCTTTCAGTATTTTTATAGGGCTTGGCAGATTTTTCGATATCTGCCAGCAATTTGTCATACTCTTTTTCCAGCATACGATTTATTGCAGGAAATTTCTTAGCGGTATTTTCAATAATCTCAAATGTTTTTTTCTTTATGTTCATTTTTTAGGTTCTTTATACTGTGGTTTGAATAATTTTTTGATTGAAAATAACGTGCTTATAAGCAGGCAATTATATCTAATGCTTGCTTAAAATAAAAGTGTCAAAGTAGTCATTATCAGCGCATAAGCTACAATAAATATTAGATTAAAAAGTTTCCATTTTTGTGTTTTTAAAATCATACTGATACTATTCCAGTTATTTGAATAAACAAGATATGCCAGGAAACCATAAATACCAATGACTACACTTGTCATAGGTTTTTCGGAAAATTTTCCCAGATATATTGCTTCGGGTATTTTGATGATAAAACTACCGGCTACAACAGTAAAAAAGATAATATTGACGACAATAAATCGTTGTTTGACCCTGTTGGGATGACTTTCCCATTTTTTATTGAAAAACCATATTAGTAGCGTTATACTTGAAACAAAAGATGCTGACAGCAAATGATGAACAAAATTCAGATACCAAAATACATTGTTGTTTATATAAAAAAGCTGATTTTCCGATTTTATTGCAATTAAAATATTGATTAAAACAGGAGGAAATAACAAAATTGCTCCGGTTACAATACCTCCGGTAAACCTTTTCCTGCCAATTATATCAATAGACATTTCGGGTTTTAAGACTATTTTCGTAGGAGAATAACTTTCCTGCGCTGATTTTCTGTCACTTTCTTCTGCAAATAATCTCATACCTGATATCGTGTTATCCAAAAGTATTTAACCTTTTTAATACTCAATATTCTATTCCGTAGTTCCCGATTTTCAGTCTCCAGTCCTCAGTACCTAGTAACTAAATAATCAACATTCAATAAACAATACTCAATAAACAATACTCAATAAACAATACTCAATAAACAATACTCAATAAACAATACTCAATAAACAATACTCAATAAACAATACTCAATAAACAATAATCAATAAACAATACTCAATAAACAATACTCAATAAACAATAATCAATAAAC
>JALWNR010000331.1 GCA_027083715.1 Bacteroidales bacterium | reverse complement strand
TGATTTAATATAAATCCTGTATTCATAATTTAAAATTTATTAAAACGCTTAAATAATGCAAAACTTAAATTGATAATTAAAAATAATTTCAATAAAATAAATGCACTTGATTGTAGTATATTATTAAAATGCAAGCGTGTAACTAAAAAATTATCCGTTTTGCTTCCTTGTTTAAACAGTCCCATCAATAGAACCAAAAATAGCAGCCATGCTATACATACAATAGCAAGTTGAGCACTACTCAACCATTTTAAAAATTCATTTTTTCTAAAAATAAAATAAATCGAACTTAAAGTAAAAAACAGGATAATTAGAACAATAATATTTAAAGGATAAGCAATAAAGAGTTCTTGTTTATTTATGGAAAAAACATCAATCAAAAAACCACTCAGCATAATTGCCGAAACAATAATTACACTTTCGATAAACCCCCAAGGGTAAAACCATAAACTTTTATTTTTTTGCATAAAACCATTTTATTAACATGAGCCACCAACACACTCATAAAACACTAAATATCAACAAATTATCACACGCAAAAAAGCTTTACCCACATTATTACCTTCGGTGAGGACTTCGCCGTTCATACTTTTAGCTTTGTGCAGATACAAAGCCTGTTCTGATTCATCGGAATGCGTAAAGATAAAAGTAAGACCCCCAACCTTTAGCCTCATGAGTCGAAGGCGAATAAATTTGAGTGGTGTATCCTTTAATTGCAATATCTGTAACATGATATTAATCAATATATTGTAAAAAAAGCAAACCCTGTGAATAATACGGGTTAAAAAATAAGACCTCCGTATATGAAGGTCTTATTTTCTTATAACCAAAAAAGGTTTATTGATACAAATTACTGAATAGTTTCCGTTTTATATTTACTTTCACGTTCTTTTGCTTCTTTTAACCACTGAGGTAATAGTTCTTGTTTAAATTTTGCTTTTTCCTCTTCTAATTTTTCCATGGGTAAACCAATAAATTTTTGAGCTTTTTCTTTGGTTGAGATATCAGGATAAGGAACCTCTCCTTCAAATCCAAGATTTATGAGTAAGCGGGCTAACTTAATACGCGTTTCTTGTGCAATATCAATACCTGTTGCAATCACTCTGCCAATCTCAACCGGTGAATGGAACGAACCCCCATGACTGGCTGCTGCATAATCCCAACGCCATTGTGCATGACGTATGCCCATTAAAATATCTTTCATTTGCTCTTCGGTAGCTCCTAAGTCCCAACATTTTCCAGCCTCAACATGAGCACGAACCAGTAATTCTTCAAGTTTATCTCTGTTTTCAATTATTTTATCTTGTCTGTCGTACACATTTTTTATTAATGTTTTGGCTTCCTGACGATGACAAACCTGACAAGAGTTTGCAATATTATTTAAAGGACTTTGAATTTTATGGTCAGTAAACTTAACACCCCCTTCTGATTTATAGGGCATATGACAGTCAGCACAAGATACACCACGCTCCGCATGTATCCCTGTCAGATAAACTTCGTAACCCGGATGTTGTGCTTTTAACATAGGTGCTTTACTAATTTTATGTGTCCAATCTTTAAACTCTTTATTGTCATAATATTCTTCCATAGCCTCAACACTCATTCCTTTATCCCACGGAAAAGTCAAATAGGGAACACCTTCGGCATCCGGTCTTTTTTTATCAAAATAATATTCCACATGGCATTGTGCACAAACCAAAGAACGCATCTCTTGATGACTTACTTTATTAATATCTTTACCCTGACGTTCAAAAGCTTCAATTAAAGCCGGTCTGGATATTCTTAAATTCATGGTTTCTGCATCATGGCAATCAGCACAACCAATCGGATTTACAATTTCAGGTCCTAAACGTGCCCATTTTCCTTTATAAAACTCGGCTACTCCATCGCGTTTCATTACTCTTGGAACATCAGGGCTCTTACATGTCCAACAGGTTGAGGGCATTGGCCCGTCATCGGGTCCGGTGGGACCGCCTGTGCGTAAAGAGTTATGAAGATCTGTAACGGCATACACATGCCCGCGACCTTGGTTATAATCTTTTGAAAATCCATATCCTGCCCATAAAACAACCAGCCTTGGATCTACTTCCAACATATCAATCATTGCATTACCATTGTATTTACTTCTAAAAGAGGTATCCTCAGTTTCGTAATACGACTGGTACTCGCGAGGAAAGTTTTTTCCCCAGACATCATTTCTGGGCTCTTCTTGATTAATTTTTACCGTAGGTGTATAGGCAAAAACGGCTTCTGCTTTTCGTTGGGTAATTGACGAAGCCAACAGTCCTAATAAAAATACAACAACAATAGTTGTAATCAAAATTAACCAATTTACAATAGGTTTTCTTTTTTGTTCGCTCATAATCGTTTATTTTTTTAATTTTTTATTTAACCATTTGGGTGTTTTAGGAGACTCTTGAGGTATTCGTGCATAAGGTGCAGAGGACAAACTATTTACTCTGCCGTGCGGCACTTCTCTATGACAATCCCAACATTCCCGTTCAGATTTTTCGTAATGTTTAAAATTTGTTTGTGTGTCTAATTTCGTATCGGTTAAAAGTTCGCTATGACACCTGACACAGTTATCATGAACAACTTTTTGTCCTGCTTCATGGATAAAAATTACCTGCGGTTCCATGCGTAAAGTAAACATTGTTGCATGCCGTAAACCATCTTTTGCCTTAAAATAATATTTATTAAAAACATTATTATGAGGTACATGACAGTCGTTACAATTAGCATTTTCACGATGTGAACTATGCTGCCAAGTAGCGTATTGAGGCACCATTACATGACAATTAATGCAAGTTTCGGGTTTATCCGACAGATAAGAAACCGCATTGGATGTGTATAAAATAAATGCCAGCAAACCAATAATGCTACCCGTAATAATCAGCACAGGCAATATCCATTTTTTCGGGGGTGCTATTTTTTTTACTAATTCTGTCATAAACTTTGTTTTTCCTTGAATATTAAGCAAAACATCTTAAAACCGAAACAGAAATATATTTGATTAATATTCCTGTCCGGATAATTAATTTCTATTTCTTGTGTTCAAACAAAGTAGGCTTAAACAGTATCATAGCATAAGCCCAATTGTTTGTTTGATTTGCACTTCCTCCTTTCACTGCTTCCATAGTTTCAGTTGCAAACATTTGCGAATAACCTCCTTTAAACTTTACCCCTTTGGCAATAGCAAAAGTGAGGAAAAGGTCAATTTCTGTTCCCAGATATTTATCCATAGCAACCGTAGGATTAGCAGGATCGGCAACATCGGCAGCAGCCAAAAAAGCATGAGTATGAGCGCCTAATTGTACTTTAGATAATTTTGCATTTAATTGCAGGTAAATATCGGTCAGCCCCACATTACCATGTCCACTACCCACATAAAAGTAATCCATATGTCCGTTAAACTTATGATTTGTTCCATAAAAAGGTGTAAATACATTAATTTCATCAGTAGTTTCTAACTGACTGTTACCCGTAAGCTGCTCTATACCGAGAACAGTGGAAAACATTTTAGAAAAACTATACGAAATATCCCCGGCAAAATACATAGCATTAATTTTACGCTGTTCGCCGGCAATTGTTGTATCATTGCTTTTTCCTCCTTGATAATAAAAGGTAGCATGGGCACCAATTTTATCCGATTTATAAGTTAATCTAGGTCCAATAGTCTGACTATAAGCCGTTCCTCCTGTTTCAATTTGTTTTCCATTGTTTAAAAACAAAAAGCTTACATTAAATTGATTGTTGGGTTTATAATTCATCCAAAGATTTTGAAATGCTTTGTAATTTTTAGGATTTACCACATTATCAGTTCCCGAGAGTTTAGCAGCATCTTGATTGTATGCAAAAGATAATTCTGCATGAAAATTATCCGTTTTGTATTTAAATAGTAAGGCATCATGACTTCTGGCTTGTTGTGTCCAGTTTACGTTACCAAAAATACGATGATCATCGTAGATAATTTCTTGGCGACCAAACCTCATTGAAAAAGCTTCATTAATAAAAGCTTCGCCCCAAGCCTCATGAACCGAAACTGCAAAATCTTCATTCGTATTCAACTGTTGTTGACTACCCCAAATACGTACATCTTGCAAAGAAACCCTTGCCTGAAAGTTTTGATTCTTAAAATCCAAATTAAAGCGGCTTCTTTGGCTTATTGATAATCCATAATCTGCATCAAGCTGCCTTAATGTTTTATAACCATTGTAGTATTCAAGCCTGGGTCTTATTTCAATACCCAACTTAAAGGTTTCGGTTGGTTGTTCTTCTTCCTGAGCTAATAGGTTAAAACCAAACTCCTGAATAAAAAGCAATACGACAAAAAGAATTATTTTTTTCATAATATATTAAGATAAATGGTTAAAAATATGCTTAAGTATTTTTTTATGAGTGTAAAGATATAGTGCCCTGTTTTTTAAAAGAATGACAATAATCATGTTTGATATATATC
>JALWNR010000330.1 GCA_027083715.1 Bacteroidales bacterium | reverse complement strand
AAAGCGCACTGAGCGTGAACGAATGGCTGATGCCAAAACCATTACCGGAGTATTTAGCGGTGCTTATGCCCTTAATCCGTTTACCGGAAAAGAAATTCCGATATGGATTGCCGATTATGTATTGGCAGGTTACGGAACGGGTGCTATTATGGCAGTTCCGGCACACGACAGCCGCGATTATGCCTTTGCAAAGCATTTCGGTTTGGATATTGTTCAAGTGGTTTCGGGTGGCGATATTTCCGAAAGTTCTTACGATGCCAAAGAAGGCAAAATGATGAACTCCGGCATTATTGACGGTTTAGATGTAAAAGATGCCATTGCAAAAATTATTGATGAAATTGAAAAACGCGGATTGGGTACACGCCAAATTAATTACCGTTTGCGCGATGCCATTTTCAGTCGCCAAAGATATTGGGGCGAGCCGTTCCCGGTTTATTACAAAAACGGTATCCCCTACCCGCTTGATGAAAGCGAATTACCTTTGGAATTGCCCGAAATTGATGCTTATAAACCTACGGAAGACGGCGATCCGCCTTTGGGAAGGGCTAAAAATTGGCATACCAAAGAAGGCTACCCGTATGAATTGAGTACCATGCCCGGATTTGCCGGTTCATCGGCTTATTATTTGCGGTATATGGATCCGCACAATGATAAAGCGCTGGTATCAAAAGAAGCAAATGAATATTGGCAAGATGTGGATTTGTATGTTGGTGGTACCGAACATGCGGTAGGGCATTTAATGTATTCGCGCTTTTGGAATAAATTTTTGTATGATTTGGGTTATGCAGTTAAAGATGAGCCATTCCGTAAACTCATTAATCAGGGAATGATACAAGGGCGTTCTAATTTTGTTTACCGGATAAAAGATACCAATAAATATGTTTCTTACGGCTTAAAAGACCAATACGATGTTACGCCTATTCATGTAGATGTGAATATTGTGCATAATGATTATTTGGACATTGAAGCCTTTAAAAATTGGTCGCCCGACTATAAAGATGCCGAATTTATTTTGGAAGACGGTAAGTATAAGTGTGGATGGGCTATTGAAAAAATGTCGAAATCTATGTATAATGTGGTAAATCCGGATAGTATTATTGAACAATACGGAGCTGATACATTGCGCTTGTACGAGATGTTTTTAGGACCTGTGGAACAATCAAAACCTTGGGATACCAATGGTATTGAAGGCGTACATAAATTTTTGCGTAAATTCTGGAATTTATTCCATAGGAATAATGCCTTTGAAGTTACCGATGAAAAAGCTACAGAAGCAGAATTAAAAATATTGCACAAAACCATTAAAAAAGTAAAGGAAGATATTGAGCGTTTCTCGTTCAACACCTCAATTAGTGCTTTTATGATTTGTGTAAATGAATTAAGTAGTCTGAAATGCAATAAATTTGAGATATTAGAGCCGCTGACGGTATTGCTGGCACCTTTTGCTCCACATATTACCGAGGAAGTTTGGCGCAAAATGGGGCATACAAAATCTGTTACTCAGGCAGAGTTTCCCAAATACAATGAAAAACACCTGAAAGAGGATACAATCACCTATCCGGTAGCTTTTAACGGAAAACGCCGCTACGAAATTCAGGTAGCAGCCGATGCAGATAATGTAACCGTTGAGAAAATAGCATTGGAGCATGAAATGGCAGAACGCTGGCTAAACGGAAAAACACCAACAAAGGTTATTGTAGTACCTAAACGAATGGTAAATATTGTGGTAAAATAAAATAGCCGTTTGCCTGTGGGCATAAACATTTAAGTGTTACAATTTATCTGACCTATGAAGGATAGTGTTGAATATTAAATATTTAATTACTGTCCTTTCCAGGATGCATTTTGCTTTTTAAAGACAATTAGTTAAAAATCTACACTCTATTTATTTGAAAACAAATTATTATGCATGTCAATTATTTTTACTATTTTAGTGCCGGATTTTTAACCTAATTATTGTACTATTATGAAATTAAAAATATTTATTAGCAGTTTACTTTTGTATATTGCTTTTCCGCTGCAAACTTATGCCAGCGAAGCTGATTTGATAATCCCCGATCTAGGCGAAGGACGCAGCCTTTTATTTTGGGGATTTTTAATTACCTTTTTCGGACTTATATTCGGACTGTACCAGTTTTTAAAAGTTAAAAAGTTACCGGCACATAAATCAATGCTTGATGTAGCTCAGGTAATTTATGAAACGGCAAAAACTTACCTTATACAACAAGGTAAATTTTTGATTTTACTTTTTGTGATTATTGCCGTAGTTGTTGCATTTTATTTCGGATACCTGCAAGAAACTCCATTCTCAGGTGTGTTAATCATTTTGGGATGGACCGTTTTAGGTATTCTTGGATCGTATGGAGTAGCATGGTTCGGTATTCGTATGAATACTTTGGCAAATTCACGAATGGCTTTTGCTTCATTAGAGCGTAAACCCATTAAATTATTGAACATTCCGATAAATGCAGGAATGAGTATCGGAGTAATGTTAATCAGTATCGAACTGATAATGATGCTGATTATTCTATTATTTGTTCCCGGACATTATGCAGGGGCTAGTTTTATTGGTTTTGCTATTGGTGAATCACTGGGTGCCAGTGTATTGCGTATTGCAGGAGGTATTTTTACCAAAATTGCCGATATTGGTTCGGATTTGATGAAAGTAGTTTTCAAAATTGGCGAAGATGACCCAAGAAACCCCGGTGTAATTGCCGACTGTGTTGGAGATAACGCAGGAGATTCTGTTGGACCAACAGCCGATGGTTTTGAAACATATGGTGTAACAGGTGTTGCTTTAATTTCGTTTATTGTTTTGGCTGTAGCCGATGTTGCCATTCAGGCAGAATTATTGGTATGGATTTTTGTCATGCGTATCATCATGATTATTACCTCAATTATTGCATTTTTAATCAATAGTTCAATCAGTAATGCAAAATATAAAAACAGTGAAGAATTTGACTTTGAACAACCATTAACCGCATTGGTTTGGATAACTTCTATTTTATCTATTGTGGTTACATTTGGTGTATCTTACTGGTTAATTGGTGATTTAGCTAATAATTTGTGGCTAACTTTGTCTGTTATTATCAGTGCCGGTACCTTAGGTGCTGCCTTAATCCCTGAGTTTACAAAGTTGTTTACTTCTCCAAAATCAATACATGTTAAGGAGATAGTAATGGCATCGCGAGAAGGTGGAGCTTCATTAAATATTTTATCGGGTTTGGTAGCAGGTAATTTTAGTGCTTTCTGGAAAGGAATGGTTTTCTTTTTACTGATGTTTATTGCTTTTTATGCAAGCCAGTTTGGTTTGGGCGAATTTATGATTTATGAATCGATTTTTGCATTCGGTCTGGTTGCATTCGGAATGCTGGGAATGGGAGCTGTAACTATTGCTGTGGACAGTTACGGTCCTGTTACCGATAATGCTCAATCAATTTATGAGCTTTCATTAATTGAAGAAACTGAGGGAATTGATGCTGAAATTGAAAAAGATTTCGGATTTAAACCCGATTTTGAAAAAGCCAAACATTATTTGGAAGCTAATGATGGTGCCGGAAATACATTTAAAGCTACAGCAAAACCTGTGTTAATAGGTACTGCGGTTGTAGGTGCTACCACCATGATTTTTTCACTGATTTTGGTAATTAAAGATACTTTAAATATTGAGCCCGAAGCTGTGCTTAACATATTAAATCCCTGGACATTACTTGGGTTTATTGCCGGTGGTGCAGTTATATACTGGTTTACAGGGGCTTCTATGCAGGCAGTTACCACAGGAGCTCATCGTGCAGTTGAGTACATTAAACTAAATATAGACTTGGATCCGAGTGCAGAGAAAAAAGCATCAGCAGAAAAATCAAAACAAGTAGTGCAGATTTGTACACAGTATGCACAAACAGGTATGATTAATATTTTTATTGCTATTTTCTCATTTGCACTAGCATTTGCGTTTATGTCTGCTCCGGGACTTGCTCCTGCAGAGGGAGATTCTGTTACCTGGGCAATACCGGTATCTTTGTTTGTAAGTTACCTTATTTCAATCGCCATTTTTGGTTTGTTTCAGGCAATTTTTATGGCAAATGCCGGTGGTGCATGGGATAATGCAAAAAAAATCATTGAAGTGGATTTACAAGAAAAAGGAACTCCATTACATGATGCATCCATTGTTGGTGATACAGTTGGTGATCCTTTTAAAGACACCTCCTCAGTTTCCTTAAATCCGATTATTAAATTTACTACTTTATTCGGATTATTGGCAATGGAAATTGCTATTTCTGAAAAGTTTAGAGAAACAGCTCCATATGTAGGCATTGTATTCTTGTTAATAGCTTTCTATTTTGTATATCGTTCGTTCTATAAAATGAGAATTAGAAAAGGCGATAACGCATAATAAAAAATAAGTTTTTTTAAAAAGACTGCCGGAAAATATTGTATTTACCGGCAGTTTTTTTTATTTTACCTAAAAAGTTTAAATC
>JALWNR010000329.1 GCA_027083715.1 Bacteroidales bacterium | reverse complement strand
AACATCCGGAATAAAGTACATAAATATATTTATCAGTAGAAAATGCTGAAACAAATGCATATTTTCTAGTATTTTTATACTTTGGTCCATAACCCTTTATCGACTCATATTCAGGTAAATAATATGTCTTTCTATAAGCTCTTTTTATATCATTATTTAAAATATTAACAATCTCAAAATCCCCAGCTGAAGAAGCCATAGCAAATTTTGATTTGTCTGGTTTAATAGTAATTTGCCCCTGAAAAACTAAGCCCTTTATTAAGTAGCTCTCGCTTTTATGTTTTTCATTAAAAGGGTAATTTAATTTTATTATCTTATTTTTTGTTTTTTTATTTAGTAAACAATATCTTCCTCCTTTAAAAATTCCTGTATTTATTATTAATGTATCGTTAATTGGATAAGCTTTTAGCGAAAATGGTAAGTCAATAAATTCAACGGATTTAAAGCTAAAATCAAGATTTAATAAATTGGTCAATGACAGATATATAAGTTCTTTTTTAGAATCGTCATAAGTTGTAAAAATATGGTTGTTGTATTTGGTAATTGTATTTGGGTTTATCATTTCATTTTGTCCCTTCCCTTTCTGAATACAATTACAAATTACTTTGCCTGTATTCAAATTAATCAATTTAAATATCTTATTACTAAACATTTCATTTACAACTAATACAGAATCATAAACCAACATATCAACAATTTCACCAATATTGTTACTGCTTATTTTTGTAATGGAACTGTTTAAATTCATAACCTTGTCAAAATCTGAAAGAACAGGATCGTTTACTTCATTGGAACAGCTACTAATAATAACTGTTAATATTATAGCCAGTACTTTTTTCATAAAACTATATTTTTTTCTTTTTACGTTTATCATATTTTTTTGTTTAAAATATCTTAGTCTGTCTATAAACCTTTAAATCCTATTACAGACAGACTATTATCTTAACTAGGCATTTATTTATTCTGAACTTGAAGCTTTAATTAGTGAAGTTCGCCTCGTACTGTCCAATAATCATATATATAACCGCATACACTAGTCCATGGAGGACAACACTGACCCAGATAATTACCATTTTGCTCTATTTCTAAACAGGAAGCCAAAGCATTAATATCCTCAATATTAATATTTTTTTCACCATGCTGGTTTTGATTCAAACTTAGATTAAAAGCCATTAGAACTATTAATAAAGCCCCTGATATTATAATAAGTATTTTTTTCATTTTCTTAAAATTTAAATTTATTTAATATGTTTTTAATTAAAAATAGCTGTCAGTAAAAAATCATATCTTTGCCTCGGGAGGAGGCTTACCAATGCTGTAATTTAAAGCCAATTTGGATACTGTATTGATATTTGCCCCTTTCTTTTTTGTTTATTAGTGTATTGGTAAATTTTATGCAGGGCGTGCATACTGAGCGAAGCTGAAGTGCAGTCGAAGCATAGTTATTAGATAACTGGTCATTGGATAATTGGTATATTAGTATATTGGTATATTGGTCATTAGTTAATTGGCTATTAGTTAATTGCTTTTTAATGACTAATCCGCCAAAAGTCTGACAAATGCCACCAATGACTAATACACTAATACACCAATGTCTAATTTCTTCCGGCTGTGGGTAAACGTGTAAGCGGTTTTGCATATAGCAGAAATCCTCTCTCTCTCTCTCTGCAAAATGGGTGCCGTGGTGTTTTGTTTTTAGTTTGTTCATTGGTTTAATAGGTTAAGGCAAATATAATAGAGTGGTTTTTAAAATGCAAGAAAAAGGTGATTTTTTTGAGCAAGACATATTAATTTAACACTTGATGAGTATTTTTCTCAAAGAAAGCGTTTGTATTAAAATTGCATCATGTTGGTCTGTTGGAAAATAGGATTATGATATGTTTTGTATGAGTGTATTGTTAATTTATTTTGAAACCGGTCTGATAATGTTATATACATGCCTTAAATCATAAACTTTGTATCTTCCGGGTTGTTTTCTGTTTTCACCGCCATAACTCAATATCATTCCTTGTCTTTTTTTATAATTTACCCAATACACAAATATTCCGCTGTGCTCAATATTATTGTATGAGTGATTGATAAAATATAACCAGTCTCCTGCTTCAATTTTTTTACTTTTTGCATACGGTCCATTCTTTTTTCCTTTAAATACGGTTTTCCTTTTACCCTTTTTATTAGGGAATCCGGCATTATTATAAACAGTATTTATCCAGTTCCAGCAACTTCCGGGTATGATTGCTTTTTTATTTAGTGCCAATATCCTTCCTTCTTCAAGAACTTTTTTGCCTCCTTTACTTGCATTTTTTTCTGCTTTTAAAATAAGTTGTAGTTCTGATTTAGATAAATTACTGTTACTTGCTGCCTTTTTGTAGCTAGAACATGAGAATAATGAAAAACTCAGAAAAACAAGGATACTTGTGTGGATTAGAACTTTAAATACTTTCATAATTTTATTTATTTTTACAAAAATAAATAAAACTTTCCATTTTGACAATTTTCAATAAAAAAGACTGTTCAGAGAAGAACAGCCTCTTTTTGTTAAAAAAAACTCTTTTATTCTGTACTTGTAGTGTCTGATGTGGCTTCTATTGTTTTAGTATTGGGATTATAAAAGCCCAGTTTTTCACCTTGTGGTGCTTTAGCGTTTTCAGGATTTGATTTTTGGATTTTTAATAAAATATAGCTAAGTACCTGAACCATTTGTTTATCTGAAAGCTGTCCTTTAAAAGGAGTCATACCTTTAGAAGGAACCCCGTTTTTAATAACATGAAACAATTCATTGGGGGTGTTTCCGTGTATCCAGTATTCATCTGCAAGGTTAGGTCCAATAGCATTTCCTTCGCCATGAGCTCCGTGGCAAGTAGTACAAGTTTTAGTAGCAAATAACTCAGCTCCGGCATTAATATCTGATTCATCAGTGAAAAGTACTATGTTATTTTCGTCAAAACTACTTTCAGCTTGCTTATTTTTCATATTCATTTGAGCTTCTGCCATGGCTTTTTCATATTCAGCTACTTGCAAATCACCCATTCCAAGCCAAAAATAATAAGCCCCATAAGCAACTGCAAATATTACAGAAAGGTAAAATAACGATAATAGCCAAAAAGGCGGTGGATTATCCAACTCTTTAATGCCATCGTAGTCATGTCCTTCAATTAAGTTATGATCGAATTCCTCAATATATTCCATTTTGTCTTCATTCGTATTCATAGGTGGTATATTTTTATAAGTTTTAGTAATGGTTTGTATTAGAATTATCAACCTTTTCATCAGACTCGAGTGGAAGTTTACTCCACTTGTCTATATCTGTTTTACGGGTATGATAAATTCTAAAAACAATAAGTATAAATAGCAGGAACATAAATATTAAAACCGCTGATGATATAATATCCAGTCCTGCAATTTGATCTAATGAACTTGTTATAATCTTCATGTAATTATTTTAAAATAATTTCTATGTTACATGGAACAGCATGATTAGAATAATTATTAAACAATAAAGTAATGATTATTTTAATCATGCTTGTTTCATTTAGTTATCTGTATTTTGCGTTACCTCACTTTCAGAAATATCTCTACCCAATTTATGGAGATAAGCAATTACAGCAATCATTTCTTTATCTGCCGCTAAATCAATACCTGATGCTTTTAACTCAGCAGCAATTTCTTCAGCTTGTTTAATTAAATCATCTTTCGCTTGATTTTCATAACCTTCCGGATAAGGAACTCCAAGCATTCTCATTACTTCAATTTTGCGTTTGAGGTCTGAAATATCTAATGTTTGTTTTGCAAACCATTTATATTTAGGCATAATTGAGCCCGGACTCATCGATTGAGGATCCATAAAGTGATTGTAGTGCCAAGCAGCATTTTTATACATTTTCCCTCCTTTTACACCTGCACGAGCCAAATCGGGACCGGTTCTTTTTGAACCCCATTGAAATGGATGGTCGTAAACAAATTCGCCTTCTTTCGAATATTCACCGTATCGCTCTGTTTCGCTTCTAAACGGGCGTACCATTTGCGAATGACATGTGTAACATCCTTCTCTTACATAAATATCTCTTCCTTCCAGTTCAAGAGGAGAGTATGGTTTTACACTTTCAATAGTAGGGATGTTCGATTTTACTGCTATTACCGGAATAATTTCAACGGCTCCACCGATAAATACAGCAATTAATGTCCAGATAGTAAATTGAACAGGCTTTCTTTCTAACCAACGATGTCCTGTTTCTCCTTTCATTTTAGCACTTTGTAGTTTTTCTAGTGCAGGAGCATAAGCCTCTTCGTTTTCAATAATGTGCCCTTTGTTCATCGTCTTTTTCAGGTTAATCGCCATCATAATGGCTCCTGTGAAATATAAAGTTCCTCCTAAAACTCTGGTCATATACATCGGCAGAATTTGGGTAACTGTTTCCAAGAAGTTAGGATATGCTAACATACCGTCTGCTGTAAATTCTTTCCACATCAGTGTTTGGGTAAA
>JALWNR010000328.1 GCA_027083715.1 Bacteroidales bacterium | reverse complement strand
GTTTTCATGTCAGCCCCATTGAATGGCGCAAAAGTCTGCCCGATGAGATTACTGAAATAATACTACAGGGTTGTACCTCGTTTAAAGTTTATATGGCATACAAGCAAAGCATCGGTTTGGAAGATGAGGACTTATATCAAGTAATGCAAAGCGTGGCAAAACAAGGTGCTTTACTCACCGTACATGCAGAAATGGGCGATGATATTGAAAACCTGCGCAATGAGTTTGCTTCAGTAGGAAAAACTGCTCCGAAATATCACCCTTTATCCCGTCCTGCCGAAACAGAAGCTCAGGCAGTAAAAAAAGTATTGCAATATGTCGAAGAAACTGCTTGTCCGGTGTATATCGTGCATGTTTCAACAGCTAAATCCTTAGAGTACATTGCGGCAGCACAACAAAAAGACTTAAAAGTATTTGCCGAGACCTGCCCGCACTATCTTTTACTGGATGACAGTTGCTATGAAGGAGATTTTGAGCAAAGTGCCCCTTTTGTACTTAGTCCGCCATTGCGAAAAAAAGAAGATAAGGAAAATCTTTGGCTGGCTTTGCAAAAAGGAATTATCCAAAGTACGGGAACCGACCATTGCCCGTTCACTATGGAAATGAAACGTAAAGGCATAGATGATTTTCGGCACATCCCCAACGGAGCCGGCGGTGTGGAGCATCGTTTGGCACTTTTATACACCTACGGTGTATTACAGAATAAAATAAGCATCAATCAGTTTGTAGATATTGTTGCCACGCAACCCGCAAAAATATTCGGATTGTATCCGCAAAAGGGTGAAATTGCCGAAGGTAGCGATGCAGATATTGTTATCTGGAACCCTGAAAAAGAACAAATCATCTCGGCAAAAAATCATCATCAAAACTGCGATAATAACATTTTTGAAGGTTTTAAAACAAGAGGTATGCCCGAACATGTAATTATAAACGGTGAAATTGTATTGTTTTCGGGTGATTTAATTAGTGAAAGAACAGGGAAGTTTATAAAAAGAAGGCTAAACATTTAAAAATGAGAACAATATTAATAACAGGCGGTACAGGACTTATAGGCAGACATCTTTGCCCTAAACTGCAAGAAAAAGGATATGAGGTTCTTCTATTGAGCCACAAGAAAAAACAAAACACAACATTTCCATCATATTCTTGGGATTGGGAAACACAAAATTTACCTGACGAAGCAATAGAAGCTGCCGATTACATTATCCATCTGGCAGGCGCAAACATTGGCGATAGAAGATGGACAAAAAAAAGAAAGCAATTGATTGTGGACAGTCGTATTAAAACAACACAACTTTTATTTAATAAAGTAAAAGCGAAGAACAAAGAGTTAAAAGCTTTTATATCAGCATCGGCAACAGGATATTACGGAGCAATTACATCAGAAAAAGTATATAAAGAAACCGACCTGTCGGCGAATGATTTTTTAGGAAAAACCGGTGCTCAATGGGAACAGGCAGCTGACAAATTCAGCCTTGAATTGAGCATCAGAACCGTTAAGCTGCGTACCGGCGTAGTATTGACAAAGCAAGGCGGTGCATTACCCAAAATGCTTATTCCAGTGAAATTGGGTTTTGGTTCTGCTATCGGAAACGGAAAACAATATATGCCGTGGATACATATTGATGATTTATGCAATATTTACATCAAAGCACTGGAAGACACACAAATGCAAGGCGCATACAATACCGTTGCGCCGGAGCATGTAACCAATAAAGAATTTGTACGAACAGCTGCCGAGGTATTAAAAAAGCCATTTTGGTTTCCTAATGCTCCGTCAGTGTTTATGAAAATACTTTTCGGAGAAATGTCTGATTTGCTTTTGAAAGGTAGCCGGGTATCTGCACAAAAAATACAAAATGCAGGATATAACTTTCTATTTCCTGATTTAAAAACAGCATTGAGTGATTTACTATAATAAATCTATAAAAAAACGAGTTATTTTATAAATACCAAGTCATGAAAAAACAGCTACTCTATTTTTTATTCCTTTTAGTTTTCCCTTTTAGCTTATTTCCACAAGGTGAAAGCACCAGTTATCCCGTACAACAAGAGCACGATAGTCTGAACAGATTGCTTTACAATGCCATTTCAAAATATGCAAAAACCGATACGAAAATTCTTATTCCAAAAATAGAAAAATTAATTGGGGAGGGAGCTAAGCCCAATGGTATAGTTACCATTTCAGGCTCTTACCGGAAGCCGGGAACATATATCCCGATTATTAAAGAGTTTTATAAAAATAAGTATCGAAAATATTCGTATAAAACAACCCCTTTTCATGCAGCGGTAGCAAGCAAAAACACAATAGTAGTAGGTAAACTGTTGGATTTAGGTGCCGATGTAAACTTTGCGGTAAACAAAGATGATTATCCGCTAAGAATTGCTGCTTACAAACAAGATGAAAATATGATCTTTTTTCTTTTGGATCATGGTGCTAATATTGAACACATTAATCTATCCAAAATAGATGACATCACCTTGATTGAAAAGCTGCATGCAAGAGGTGCCGATATTAGTACTGTTGACTGGAATAAATTTTTAACCGATAAAGAGGCATTAAAAAAACTGATTACTTTAAATCCTGAGTTTAATGGTGTAGCCCTGGATTTTTCCAAATTATTTGATGATAATGATTTGTTTGATTTTTTGCTCGATAACGGAATGCCGGACAATTTGACGGGTACCCGCTTTGATAAATGTCCGTTATTTTATGGAGCTGTTAAATATGGTAATTTATATGCTTTAAAGAAATTGTATGCACGAAATCCAGCATATATCAATAAAGAGTGTAAAGAAAATTTCAGAAAAACACCTTTGACAATTGCCATAGACGAAGAAAATGTATCAGTGATTAAATTTTTACTTGAAAAGGGAGCCAATCCGATGCAAAAAGACTGGACAGGAAGGGTTTCCATTAATCATACGGTTTTTACGAAAAATCCTGAAGAAATATGCAAATTACTTATTCAATATGGTGCTGATTTGGAATATATGGGTTATTTTGGTCAAACACCCTTAATGCACGCCGTTAAGTTAGATGAGTATATTCCGGCAATGACTTATATTCAGCTTGGTGCAAATGTAAATGCAAGGGGAAAATACGGAGAAACACCTTTGTATCTGGCTGTTAAAAAAGAAAATATTCCGATGATAAAATTATTGATAGAAAATGGTGCAGACCCGAAAGCAAAATATAATGGAAAATCTTTATTGCAATATGCTCAGGATGAGGAATTATCACCTATGGTGATAGATTATTTAAAAAATTTATAATATCATGCAGAAATTACATCCTATTCAACTGCTTATTTTACTACTGTTTGTCTTTCCGGCTTGCACAACATCTTTCACATCAGGAGATACAGCAGACAAAAAACTATATTTAACTGTTAAAAACAGTCATTTTTTTAATACTAAGAGAGTTTAAAGAAAAATTATAAAAAAACTTTCGGAAGCCGATGGTGTTTCACCTTTCAAATTAACAAAACCCCATTTTCCTTTTTCTTTAATCGCTGCATAAGCCCTGTTAGAAGGCGTAAAGGCTTCGTATTTTGGTTTTAGAACAAATTTTGCCGTACTATCGGCAAATCCCCATTTATTTTTAAGCCGATAAGGTACCAGTTCAAAGTTCTGGCTATATACACCAATGCTTAACCCGCAAAATTACTAACAAAAAATTCCTCATTTTATTATTTTTTATTTTAATACGTTATAATTTTACTTCATCACACTGTTTTCCTCAAAATCTTTCTTCTTTTTTTTCTGTGCTTTTGTTTTTTGCAATTTAATGTTCAAATTATCAAATTGTGAGATGTCCACTATTTCGTTCTCATCTTCATCATAAGTAATTTGTACACTATCGCCCGCCTGAGTAACTGTAATTTCATTAGAAATTAATGAACTTCCAACAAAGATTTTATTTTCATAATCTTTGAGCATGATGTAATAAAAACTGTTGCCATTGCGAATGTCTTTTGATAATCGTGTAACCATTGATTTTACAGTATAAGATGTTGAAAAACGATTTGGTGCAACAGCATTTCCTTTGCTGTGCAATGCATTTTTATAAGCCCTAAGTGTTTCTTTTATGTTATTGCCAACACCCACAATGGTATAATCTTCCACCGATACCATTGCAATCATTTTAACAAGCCCTGCATTATCTTTCAAAGACATCACGTAAGTAGGTATTCCGTTGATGTTATAGGTAATCGGGAAAGTGGCATCATAGCCTTTTTCCTGTACTTTTCCTTCGGCAGAAAGGCGAGCAGCTTGCTCAGTAGCACCAACTTGTTTGTACCATGTAGTTTCTTTGGTACGTGTATCTACCAAAACAAAGCCCACTGTTCCTTCATCACTTCCTACGGAAGTGAGCCCTGTGTACCAATAAGCTCTGTCATTTACTCCATAAACAAGTGATATGCCCCTTGTAGTCGTTAATTTATCTTCATTTGAAAAGTTCCAAAATCCTTTCACATATTCTCCCCAAT
>JALWNR010000327.1 GCA_027083715.1 Bacteroidales bacterium | reverse complement strand
AATATATAGAGAAAGAACAAAAAAATAAAATATTTTATTTTGATTAGTAATCATAAGCTTTCAAATTAAACATATAATTATCTTAAATTCAAATATATATCATTAAAATATTTTTTTTTTTTTATAAAATATAAATATATAATGCTTTTTTTTAATATTTCTTTATGATTACCATTTCCATGTTTTAATTTATTTCTTTTAATTCTTAACTTTTTCAGCGATTTGTAAAAAGCCATATGTGCACGAAAAACAGCCCAAAACGAGGAAAATTCAAAACGTAAAAGATAAATTGTTGCAGAAACTCCATCAAGAATCATCCGAATAAAAACTGTTTTAAATAATTTTTCGGCAGGCAAATTTTTGTAGAGCATAAACAAATTATTTCGATAATTAAGATTGAGTTTAAATGGGCTATTGCCGGCTAAGGTACCGCCACCAACATGATAAATTTCAACATCAGGATAATACATAATTTTATATCCTGAATTTTTCATACGCCAGCATAAATCAATTTCTTCCATGTGTGCAAAAAAATCTGCGTCAAATCCATTTTGTTCATGAAAAACAGAAGAACGCACAAACATACAAGCTCCGCTTGCCCAAAATATTTCTCGTTCGTCATCATATTGTGCTTCATCTTTTTCAATGGTATCTAAAATTCGTCCCCGACAGAACGGATAACCATATTTATCAATAAAGCCACCTGCTGCTCCTGCATATTCAAAATATTCTTTAGCATGAAATGCTTTAATCTTAGGCATAGCAGCAGCAATCTGCTTGTCCGTACTCATTTTACGGATAATCGGAAAAATCCAATCGGGGCTGACTTCTACATCAGAATTTAAAATAACATAGTATTCGGCATTGATTTTCTGCAATGCGAGATTATACCCGCCTGCAAATCCGTAATTTTCATCTAATAGAATGAGTTTTATTTTGGGATAATTGTCACGTAAAAATTGAACAGAATCATCAGAGGAACCATTATCAGCAACATATAAAGCTACTTCATCCAACTTTGAATTTTTGATTAATACAGGAATAAACTGTTTTAAATATTTTTTACCGTTCCAGTTAAGTATAACAACTGCAACTTTTATATCGTATTGCTTATCCATGCTTCATCATGCGTTTAATATCAGTCAGAAATTCATTGTAGATATTATTATTACTTGCAATAATTTCTTTTCCGAAAATATAATTACTTTCTCCGTTGAAATCACAAACTTTACCGCCGGCTTGCATTACAATAAAAGCACCAGCAGCTACATCCCAAGGGCTTAGGCTATACTCATAAAAAGCATCAAAACGCCCACAGGCAACATAAGCCAAATCAGTAGCAGCAGATCCCAAACGTCTTAAACCATGTGAATTACGCATAAAAAAGTCAAGAGTTTTCATAAACTGTGGTAAACGTGCATAATCATAATACGGAAAACCTGTTGCTATTAATGAATTTTGTACTTTATCTGTTTTTGTTACTGTAATTTCATTTTCATTCAAATATGCTTTGCTGCCACTCCAAGCATAAAACATTTCATTACGTGAAAGTTCATAGATTACTCCCAGTATTACTTTTTCTTTATCCATAAGTGCCACACTAATTGCATAAGGCATTAATCCATGAATAAAATTGGTGGTTCCGTCCAGTGGGTCAATTACCCAGTTATATTTATCAGACCGAAAAGTTTCTGTTTGTTCTTCTGCAATAAATCCGGCTTTGGGAAGTAGTTGTTTTAGTCCGTCAACCAATTGTTGTTCTGAATTTTTATCTACAAAGGATACAAAATCATGCAGACCTTTTGTTTCTACTTTATCAGTATTAAAATTTTCAGCTTCTCGGATAATATAAGTTCCCGTTTGGCGAATTATTTCTTGTGCTTCAAAGCAAATTTTCTCTAAATTCATAAAATTGAATTTCTGTATAAAAACATATTTACAACCCCTCCGAAAAGTAATACTTAAGCATTTAACACCCTTGAAAGGATTAATCAATCAACTGTATTACAACAATATAATATTTGGATATTTTATGAACCGTTTGTGTTAGCTTTCATAGCAGTTTTATCAGCCCATTTACTCACTTTATCTTTATTTTTATACAAATAAATAAGTGCAGAAATACCGGTTATAAATAAAATCATTGAAATTATTTCAGCCTGAGTAAAATCTCTTCCCAAAAAATCAAACTTATTATTTACACGGATACTTTCAATCAAGTAACGCTCAATTCCTGCAAATATCAGATAAATAGCAAACAAGGCACCGGGAACTTTGATTTTTTTCCGGATACTGAATAAAATTATGAAAACAACAGCCATCATCATTGTTTCATAAAAGGGAGTAGGAAAAACAGGAACACCCAGCACATGGCAATGCCCACCGGAACAGCTTTCAATTACCTCTCCGGCATTAATCACATTATGCGGATAGTTGAAAGACCACATCCAATCGGGTAAAAAACTCATCCAGTCGGGCTTGGGATTAGGATTAGGAATACCCCAGCAACCATCTCCTGACATTTGGCATCCGATTCTACCTGCACCGTAACCTACCGTAATAGCAAGTGCTCCGGCATCAATTAGGTGCAATACATTGATATGATTTTTATTAGCATACCAAACTACAGCGATTGTTCCTAAAATTAAACCTCCGTAAAAGGTCAATCCGCTAAACGAAATCAGTGAATGAACAGGATCGCGCATAAAATCATCCAAATTTTCTAAATTATGAAAAATTTTAGCACCCAACAAACCAAATATCGCTGCAATAATGAGCATATTCCCTGATAATTCGTAAGGGTGCAAGGTATGCTCTACCCATTTGGGTTTAGGAAGTTTTTGCTTTTCTTTATCCTTCCAAGTATAATAAACCGATATGACAGCACCCAAAATACCACCAATAAAACTTCCACGCCACGAGAGGATAAAATCCTGAGGATTAGCAACAAAATCATTATAAAACAAAACGGCTTCTAATATTTTAAAACCCAGCAAAAAACCACCAATTCCTGATAATATTAATGACCTCATTGAAGCCGGATTACCAATTAGTTCTCTTTTTTTTATGGCTTTAAGCAATCCTTCCTTTTCTTTTCTTTTAAGTTCTAATGATAGTACATAAACCCCCAGCAAAAAAGCTATTGCAACAAAAAAGCCGTATGTTTGTATAGGCAAAGGGATATAAATGCCAAAAATATCTTGAATTAAGTCTGTTAAAGTGGGATACATAATTTTAGAATTATATTTAAATTGCGAAAGTAAAAAAAATATGTTTATTTATAGCGATAAATTTATAAACTTGGCAGGTTTTCATGGTACACAGTGAAATTATCGAGTTTGTTACCGGTTTGAATAAGGTATTGTAAAAACTTATCCTGCCTTTGGCAGATTATTGAATAGCCGTTTAATTTTGTTCTATCAATGTGATATTATTCAATTTCGATTTTCCCAATTCCTGTTTTAAGATAAATTATAATCGAAACATCTGATTTTTTATAATACTTATTTACATAGGTATTTTCATCAACTTGTTTTAAATTTTGTGTGTCAATATCGGTAAGTGCTTTGAGGATATTAATTTTTACTCCTGTATTTTCAGGTAAATAAATTTGGAGTAATCCAATCCCCCCTTCCAAATGAATTTCAGCATTATTCTTCCATATTCCACGCAAATCCAATGTTGTTTTTCCGACCCCCATATTCATATTAAAATTTTTTACAGGCAAGCCGCCCAACTTAATTTCGGTTAAACCGGCACCCAAATTAATATCAAAATCCAAAGGAATTTGTTTACCAAACTTTAAGTTCCAAACATATTTGTCGTCTTCGTTAAAATTAACATTCTCAATTTCAGGTTGTTTTATATTTAAATAGCCTTTTTCACCATCAACTGAATACGAATATTCCGGTTTCCACTCTTCATGTGTGTATGCAAAGCCGCCTGTAAAAAGTTGCTTTGACCCTCCCAACACATTTAACCGACAAGCTCCTACATTAATATCAACCTGGACGGTCTTTACCCCTTCCGGTTTTTGCTGAATTACATGTTTTATTACCGATGATTTTGCTTTACCGGTTTCCAGGGCTTCCATTTTTTCCTCTAAATCTTCCAATTTGTCATTTGTATCATCATTTTGAATAAATTCATTTTGCTCATCATCTGCATCCACTGTTTTTTCATCATTAGAAGAAACGATACATGCAAAATTAAAAAGTAGCAAAATAGCAATTACTAATAATTTGGTTTTCATATATTTATATTTTTAAGTTATAGAAACAGTTTGTTCTAAAATTCTTATTGGCTATAGTTTAAATTAAGAGACTAATATTTTAAACTGTACCTTATTTTAATTGAGTGTACAGACATCAAAATTAAATATTTACCATAGGTAAATACTTTGTAACCAAAATATTCTATACGGTAAAAATACTTTTGTGTTTAATGTTCTTTTATATTACCACTTAGAGCACAAAGAACTCTCAGATTTTTCGTC
>JALWNR010000326.1 GCA_027083715.1 Bacteroidales bacterium | reverse complement strand
GCTGATAATCAATTAATTACTATCCTATCCTACAATCTTTATTGTCTGTACAAAAACTGTTTAACGCTTCCCTGAATTCTTTTTTTCAATAGCGCGAAACTAATATTGCCGTTCCGTTATTTAATTTAATAGCTGTATATCCTTTTTTGATTTTTCTGATTTTTTGCAGATTAACAATATGTTTGC
This sequence comes from Bacteroidales bacterium, assembly GCA_027083715.1. Lineage (GTDB taxonomy): Bacteria > Bacteroidota > Bacteroidia > Bacteroidales > NBLH01 > NBLH01. The sequence continues at coordinate 17,151 of JALWNR010000326.1, read as the reverse complement.
AGTGGCATCTGAAAAAATAAGCTTCATCCAAAAGTTCTTCTAATTTTCCAATACTTTTAACAACATAGAGCTTTTCATTGTTTTCTAAATATACGGCGGCTGTTTTGTTTTTTGATGATAAATAAATAATCTCATCAGGATGAATTAAAATATTACCATCTTTCAAAGGGAGTTTAATTGGTTTATTGGTATAGCAATAATACAAAATCAACTAATTTTACCCTATGGTTTTAGATATGTTAAATAACAGTTTTTAGAACATAGATGATACGGATTTGACGAATATTCACGTATAAAAATTTGCGATAACCCGTTTAGTCCATGTCATTCGTGTTCTAATATGTGTGCTGTTATTAATCAAAAAAAGGGTATTACTCGTAAAAATTCTCCCTGAATGCATGAAATTCTTTCCTGTTCAGAATTAATCTTTTCCAAACCGCTTTTAAAAAACCGCTACCGTAGCCAAAAAGTTGAATAAATGCGGCAACTACCGATAAAATACCTATTTTTACAGAATTGTATTTTAAGGTGGCATCTGTAAAAATCATTAGTATAAAAAACAACAAGGGTAAAACAGACCACCATACAGACAGGCTCATTATCAGTAATAAAATACTTCCCAACATAAAAACAGCAGGAAAAAGATGTACTACTTTTAATGATTTCGGATGACGCAAAAACAAATTAATTCGGGCAATACCTGAATTATGTACTTGTTTGTAAAACTGGCGAAAATTTGTTCGTCTTTTGTGGTAAACAAAGGCTTCTTTGATCAGTTTTGTTTGAAACCCCCCGGCAAGTATTTTTAGGCTCATATCCACATCCTCGCCAAAACGCATATTGGAAAAACCACCTGTTTTTTCATAAACTGCACGGGAGTAGCCCATATTAAAACTACGTGGCTTAAATTGCTCCATTTTTTCATTTCCTCCCCGAATACCGCCTGTGGTAAAAAATGAAGTCATGGAATAGCTGATGGCTTTTTGAATGGGAGTAAAACTTTCGTGCGCCGCATCCGGTCCTCCGTAGGCATCTACATAATTTTCTGTGAGTGATTTTGTTACAATTTCAAAATATGCAGGTGGTATAATACAATCCGAATCGAAAAATATGAAATAATCATAATTGGCTTTGCTCATGCCGTAATTTCGTGCCGAAGCAGGACCACCGTTACTTTTATAAAAATATTTTACCGGATAATCGGCTTTGTGTACACGAACAATGTGCCCACATTTTATTTCAGAACCGTCTTCAACGATAATTAATTCAAAATTTTTCTTTGATTGCTGATCAAGACTTTCCAAAAGCTCTTCCACTTCATCGGGGCGGTTATATACGGGAATTATAATGCTGAATTTCATACTTTTTACTTAATTGTGTATAATTTAAACCCTGATAATGAATTGATTGTAGCAATTTAGCAATACAATAATCCACAGATGGGCAGATAAGTTTTAACAGTTTAGCAATATAACAATTTAACAATAGTTCTATAAAACACTTTCTGTAAAGTTCAGAACAAGCATATTTTACAACAACTCCTTTATCAATGACACTACTTTCTTATCAATCGGCAAACTTAAATCATTTTCTTGTAAATTTTCTAATTTTTCCCAACGGAAACTCTGATTTCCCTCTTTTAGTTCTTCAAAATCAAAAGCTTTTGTTGAAATTTTAAACTGTGGTTTTTCTTTAAATTTTGCCAGATAATAAATGCTGAATACCTGAATATCCGTATTATGCAAAGCTGGCTGAAAATAATCGGTTGTATAAAGATGCCTGATGATTTCAATTTCTTGTCCAAATTCTTCCATTGCTTCACGTTCAAGGCAATCAATTGTGCCTTCACCAAATTCTAAGCCCCCACCCGGAAATTTGGTAATTTTTCTACCCAATACAAATTCATCGCTTAAAAGAACAAAGTTCTTTTTATTAATGATAATGGCATATACACGTATGGTAAATTGTTTTTGCATATGACTAAATGCCTGAAATATAAGAATTAATAAACTCCAAAATCTTTTCCCTCTCATTCGGTCGAAACCAATTTATTTCTTTGTCCCGGTTAAACCAACTCAGCTGGCGTTTGGCATAGCGGCGGCTGTTCCGCTTAATTAATTCCACAGCTCTTTCCAGAGGGTATGCACCTTCCATGTATGGAAATAACTCCTTGTAACCTACCGTGTTTAAAGAGTTTAGGTGTTTAAAGGGCAAGAAAAGTTGAGCTTCATCTACCAGTCCGTTTTCAATCATTTTGTCCACACGCTCTTCAATGCGTTCATATAACTTTTCGCGCTCAATATTCAGTCCTATTTTTAAAATCTTAAAATCACGTTTTTTGATGCTTTGAGTTCGGAATGTTGAATAAGGCTGTCCTGTTTGCAGGGTAATTTCCAATGCTTTGAGCAAACGTTTCGGGTTTTTCAGGTCAGCAACGGCATAGTAGTCAGGGTCTAAGCGTTTTAGTTCAAAGCGCAGGCTTTCAATACCTTCTGTTTCAAGTTTTTTAATCAGTTGCTTACGTATTTCCATATCAATTTCGGGCAAATCATCAATGCCTTTGCATACAGCATCAACATACATGCCCGAGCCACCTACCATAATTACCTGATTTTTAGTTTTAAACAGCTTTTTGAGCAAATCAATCACTTCAAACTCAAAACTGCTGGCATTATAATACTCTTGTATAGATTTGTTCCCTATAAAATGATGTTTTACTTCCTGCAGTTGTTCATCATCGGGTACGGCAGTACCTATTTTCAGTTCGCGAAAAAATTGACGCGAATCTGCCGAGATAATTTCCGTAGCCAATTTTTGAGCAAGGAAAATACTCAAATCGGTTTTTCCGATGCCTGTTGGACCTACGATTACTATTAACGTTTTGTTGTTCATTCTTTTGTTCAGTACCCCTGTTTATTTTTTAAATCACAAACTCAATAAAAACTCTAAGGTATCCACATTATCGGCATAATCCCAAAGTCGAGGCTTTTGTGCCTCGCCAAAATTAACCTGTTGCGGCAGTTCTTTTACATTACTTACTACACACTGAATTTGCTCTTTATCAATATTTAAACGTTGTTTAACAGTGTCTAAGTTTTTATAGCGTTCATAAAATACCACCGAAATGGGTGAACTCATTCCCATATCTTCTTTCAAAATCAGAAAACCATTTTCAAAAAAATGAATTTTATTCATCATATATACAGAACGGTTGTAGGTATAATTATTGGCATATTTATTATGGTTAATCACCTCCCTATAATGATATACAGCTTTAAATAATCTGTCTAAATCCAAGTTATCAGGGATGTATATTTTTGAAACATTGCGACACCCCAGTCCGAAATACTGAAAAATATCATCGGCAAGCAACTTTAATTCTTTTTCGGTTTCTTTTCCGGTCAAAACCGCAACTGAATTTCTGTTTTTACGAATAATGTTAGGATATTTTCCAAAATAATATTCAAAATATTGTGCCGAATTATTGCTTCCTGTTGCAATTACCGCGTCAAAATCTTTCAGGCGTTCATCAGCAAAATGGATATAATCTTTAAACTCAGGATTTATATTAATTAATAGTTCAGTAATACCTTTTAATAATACATCGTCTTTGCTTGAAAGTTTAACGATTGCTTTGTGCCCTGTAATCAGAATGCTTAATAAATCATGAAAACCCACCAACGGAATATTTCCTGCCATAATTACAGCCACATTCTTACACGAGTTATAGTTTTCCAGTTCAGGATATTTGCTCAGCCATTTATTCAGTTGATTTTCTGTTAAATTTTCAACAATACTTTTAATTGAAAAATTAACGCTTTCAGGCGTAAACCAATCATTGTTCAAGGATGCCTGCTGAATAACATTTTTAAATCGTTCTATACTGATTTTCTGTTTTGCTTGAAAATTAATAAAGCTAAGATGTTCGTCCAGCTCTGCGAATGCTAATATTCTATCTTTTAAGTTCATTTTTTGTGATTTTTTTTGCAAAGGTGATATTATTCAATTCAATTCTCAAATTTTTTGATGTTTTAATTTTAAAGTCGTATTTTTGCAGTCGATTTTTATCGTACACAAGGCTAAAATGTGCACGGTTTAAATTAATGAATCATGCAACAACAGCGTATTCAATTTATTTATTAAATATATCATTATGTCAAAAATTAAAGTAGGAATTAACGGATTCGGTCGGATCGGAAGAAATGTTTTCAAATTAATTTTAGAAAACACCGACTACGAAATTGTTGGTATCAACGATTTAACCAGTAACAAAGTACTTGCTCATTTGTTAAAGTATGATTCAACTCAGGGAAAATTCAACGGAAAAGTTGAATACGATGAGGAAGGAATCATCATTGACGGTAAAAAAATTAAAGTAAGCGAAGAAAGAAACCCTGCAAACATTCCTTGGGGTGATACTCCTGATGTGGTTATTGAATCAACCGGTGTTTTCCGTTCGCGTGAAAGTGCAAAAGGCGGATATGGCGACCACTTAAAGAACGGTGCTAAAAAAGTGATTTTAACAGTACCTGCTAAAGACCAGATTGACAATATGATTGTTCTGGGTGTAAACGATGAGGATTTACGCCCTGAGGATACTTGTGTTTCTAATGCATCATGTACAACAAACTGTTTGGCTCCTGTTGCAAAAGTATTGAACGATGCATTCGGTATTGAAACCGGTTTAATGACTACTGTTCATTCATATACCAACGATCAGGTAATTCTTGACGGACCTCACAGTGATTTAAGAAGAGCACGTTCTGCTGCGGTTTCAATGATTCCTACAACCACAGGAGCAGCTGTTGCCGTAGGTAAAGTAATTCCTGAATTAAACGGCAAATTAGACGGTATGGCTGTTCGTGTTCCTACCCCTACGGGTTCAATGATTGACCTTGTTGCTACTTTGAAAAAAGAAGTTACTGTTGAGGAAGTAAATGCTGCAATGAAAGCTGCTGCCGAAGGTCCGATGAAAGGTATTTTGGAGTACTGCGAAGACCCCATTGTTTCTGTTGATATTATCCACAATGCACACTCATCAATTTTTGATGCGCAAAGCACTATGGTAATCGGAAACACCGTGAAAATTATTTCATGGTACGATAATGAGTGGGGATATTCTGCAAGAGTGGTTGATTTAATCGGAAAATTATTCTAAAATATATTGACACTTAAATAAAAAACCGGTGTAAAAACCGGTTTTTTTTATTTTCCACTGTCCAGATTATTCAAAATATCATCAATTTCATCTTTAAAAGAAGCTTTGTTAGTATCATTAGAGCCTTCTTTTGCTTTGTCATCAAGTTTAAAAATATCGTCTTCCGAAATTTCAGGAAGTTCTTTTTCCTTTTTAAACTGATTATCTAAGCGATTCAACTCCTTATAATACTCTTCATGATAAACTACATCCTGTTTTATATCTTCCAGTTTATAACTTTCTTTTTCAATTTCAGATATTTCCTTGCCCGATTTTTCTTCCAAAAACTTCAGCTTTTGTGCATGAGCTTTGAGTCTTTCCTCTTTTGTTAATTGTTTTGCTGCTTTGGCTTCCTGAAATTTAGCTTGTTTTAATTTCTCTTTTGATTCACGATATTCCGTTTCCAGTTTTTCATAGAGTTTTAGTTTGGCTTCTCTTACTTTAATTTGCTCCATGTATGAATGAACAATATCATCACATTTTTGTACTTCTGCTTCATCCATTTGAGCGCTAAACTTTGCTTTTATCTTTTCATATTCTTCCAAAGCTGTTTCTGCATATTGCTTTCGGTAATAGGTTAGCTCTGAGTTTGGAAAAAAGTCAGAATAAGCATCAATAATAGCATTGGCTGCCCAGTCTTTGATTTCTTCAATTTCTTTGACAACCTGCCTTTTTTCACGCTTTGTTTTTTGCAAAGAGGCATCAATCTTTTGCAACAAAGATTTCTCATCGTCCTTTTTACTACTTTTAAAAATATTCCAGCCCATAACTTTCCCTAAATTAATCAATATAAAAGTACAAATTAATCTTTACTTCTTTTCGATTGATTTGATAAACACATATTGCTTTTTTGACCGATAATATTGTTTTGTTTATGAGTTGCTAGTCATTGTTCATGAAATTCTGTTTTTTAATGAATTCCAAAAAACTTTTTGAGAAATGCAGATTATCTTTCTTCACATAACGTTTTTGCGTAAAGATTTGGGCAAGATTTTCAGTACCGTTTACTTTAATAAGTTCTTTGGTTGAGGGCAAATTTTCTTTCTCTTTATAAAGCTGTTCAATTTTTTCCTTATCATAATCCTGATATTTTTCATAATGAACAACTGCTTCAACAGGCAGTCTATCTGTCAATTCAGGAGATTCATCAGGATAACCGACAACTAAAGTTGTTACAGGAACAACCTGCTCAGGCAAATTTAAAATATCGGCAATTTTATCAGCCATATAGGTAGTTGTGCCCAGATAACAAATACCCAAACCATGACTTTCAGCAGCAAGTGCTACATTTTGAGCAGCCAGTATCGCATCAATTGATGCATTGTAAAACCATAAAAAATTATCATATGCAGGTTCTGTATTTCTGGCTTTACACCATTTATTAAAACGGTTCATATCTGCACAAAATGTCAGTACCACAGGTGCCTGATTTACCATATCTTGCTTAAAATGTACTTCCCATAAGCGGTTTTTTAACTCTTTTTCCGTGCTTACTATTACACTGTATATCTGCATATTACCTGTGGTTGAAGCACGTGTGCCGGCTAATAATATTTCATCCAGAATTTGTTTATCTATATTTTTTTTACTATATTTCCTGATAGAGCGATGATTTAGAATAGTTTGTATCATACCAAATTATTTTTAATTTTACGCAATAATAATAATATTTTAACATTATTTAATACGATTAAAGGCAATATTTTGGCTTTTATTTTGTTAGATAATTAATTATTGTATTATTAAATTAATTTACTATTAATTATTGAATTTTCAAACAGCTTATAATGAGCTATTTGTTTAATAAAATGAAAGGCACATGAAAAAAAGAGTATTATTTGTAGTATTTGTAGCAGGAATTATTTTTGTATTAAGTTCATGCAAAGGATATAAGCATGCAACACCTTGTCCGGCATACTCTATGGAGCAACCGGCTAATAATTCCGTACAAAATTAAACACTAAAACAATTCATTTATTTATCTTTCATTTTTTAATGATAGAGGGAGATATTAATGAACTACAAGAAACTAACACTATACCTGTTTACTTTGTTTTTTTCTTTTCAGCTATTTGCACAAGGCGAAATTGAGGAAGAAAATAAGATTTTCTACCGGAATGAAAAAACCTGGGCGTTCTTTTTCTTTTCAAACGGTTGGGGTATGAACTATCGTTACGGGAAAAGAATAAATGCTGCGCGTAAGTTTATTTGGGAAGCTGATTTTAATTATATCCGACATCCTAAAGAATATAAAGTTACTGTTGATCAATACACTCTGTCGCGTTTTGTGTACGGAAAGATGAATGTAGCGATGGAATTTCGTGGTTCGGCAGGTTTTCAAAAAGAACTATACCGAAAAATGGACAAAGGGGGGGTTGCTATCCGCTTTGTGTATTCTGGCGGACCTACTTTGGTTTTATTAAAACCAATTTATTATCAAGTTGCCTATCCGGATGGATATAGAGAAGAAAAATTTGATATTTCCAAAACTCAAATTATCTATGGTAAAGCTTCTTTTTTCAAGGGTTTTCCTGAAATGAAAGTAGATCCGGGCGTTTTCCTTAAAGGAACTTTTAGCTTTGAATTTAGTAGAAAAGAAATGCGCGTTAATGCTATTGAAGTAGGAGCTTCGGCAAGTGCTTTTTTAAAGGAATTGGAAATTATGGCAACTCAAAATTCTCAGTTTCTTTTTAATATTTTTATCAGTTATCGTTTTGGAAAAGTTGTTCGTGGCGGACACCTGAAAGATTTAGAAGTTGAAGATGATGAGTTTACATATTAATCTGTATTGTTCTATAAAATAATGATTTATCTACAAATTCATAAAAATGTGATGAATTATGCAGATTAAAGATTCCTAATAATAAAAAAAGGCAGTTTAACCCGCAAAATTCACCGCTTTTGTTATAATTATGCCGCAATATGTTCATTATCAATGCGTTGAGCGAGTTTTATTACAAAAAAACGTACTCAAATTTATTCGCCTTCGGCTCATGAGGCTAAAGGTTGGGTATTGCTTGAAATTCTCTTCACGCATCTACTTCGTTACGAATTCTTTGAACTTTTCTCTTTACAAGCGTAGCTTGTGAAAAATATAAAGATATGTCGGCGAAATTCGGTGCCTCGTATCTGCATAAAGAGAATTTCATGAATTATTGCGGTTAACTGCCTTTTTTTATTCAAAATCAAACCAATGGGTAAAATCATCCGGTGTTTTTCTATGAAACTTCTTATGAAACCACTCATTTGTTTGTTTATCATGATAATATTCTTTTATCCATTCATCATGATTTTCAACCACTTTGGCAATTGCATTAACAACAAAACTCAGCTCTTCATCAGTCATTGTTGGATGTACTGAAACTCTAACCCATCCGGGTTTATGACTTGCATCTCCTAAGGTTATTTCTTTGGTAATTGCTTCCGACATTTCTTGTGTGATGTTCAATAAAAAATGTCCATAGGTTCCTGCACAAGAACATCCGCCCCTAACCTGTATTCCATATCGGTCATTTAATAATTTTACCATCAAATTATGATGTACTTTTTCATGATAAAATGAAATAACCCCTATTCTGTGTTTATGATCACCGCTTAAAATATGAAGCCCCGGAATTTTTTCCATTTTTTCAAAAGCAATTTTTAAGAGTTCTTTTTCTCTTTTTTCCATATTATCTGTTCCTATTTGCTCTTTTAAGCGAATTGCCAAAGCTGCACGTATGGTTTGCAAAAAACCCGGTGTACCTCCATCTTCACGGGTTTCAATATCATCAATGTAACGTTTTCTTCCCCAACGGTCTGTCCATTCAACAGTTCCACCTCCCGGTTGGTCAGGAACTTCATTTTTATACAGTTTTTTATTAAATATCAGTATTCCGGCACTTCCGGGACCTCCTAAAAATTTATGCGGAGAAAAGAAAACAGCATCCAAATAAGCTTCTGGATCTTCAGGATGCATATTTATATCAACATATGGAGCCGAAGCTGCAAAATCAACGAAAGCATACCCTCCGTGTTGATGCATTATTTTAGCCAATTCAAAATAGGGAGGAATAATACCTGTTACGTTTGAAGCTGCTGAAAATGAACCGTACAAATATTTTCTGTTTTTATATTTCTTTATTTCTTTTTCCAAATTTTTAGGCTCAACCAACAGCTTTTCGTTAGGTTCAATAACAACAACATCGGCAATGGTTTCTAACCACGCCGTATGATTTGAGTGGTGTTCCATATGCGTAACAAAAACCACCGGACGACACTCTTCGGGAATACAAAATTGTTTGTCGGCATCATCCATATATGCTCTTATTTGTTCCGGAATTTTTAATCCTAAAATTCGCATAAATTTATTTATTGCAGAGGTCATTCCTTGACCTAATGTGAGTAAAACATCATTTTCACCGGCATTTACGTGATTCTTAATGATTTGCTGTGCTTTATGATAAGCATGAGTCATGGCTACTCCGGTTTCACTGGCTTCGGAATGTGTATTTCCAACCAATGGGCCAAAAATATTTTTTATTTTATCCTCAATCGGACCATACAATCGTCCACTTGCAATCCAATCGGCATAAATTATTTTTTGTATGCCATAAGGCGATTCAAATGTAGCATCGTTTCCAACTACATTTTTTTTGAATTTTTCAAAATATTTTTCCGTATTATTCATAAAAAAATGATATAAAGGTTTGATAATAAGTGTATAATAACAAAAAAGGTGGCTGATATAATTATATCGCCACCTTGATATATAAATACTTAATGTATTGATGAATGCTTACAACAACAATAGTTTATGTTACAACAACAATTCATAATGTATTGGTTTTTAATCTCTATTTCCGGCAAACAGAGCCAAAAGTTTTAAAATTTCCAAATAAAGCCATACTAGTGTAACTGTCAGGCTAAAAGCTCCAAACCATTCCATTACCTTTGGGGCTCCTTGTGCAGATAATCGCTCAATCATATCAAAATCAAGAATAAGGTTTAATGCAGCAATAGCCACTATAAATAGCTGAATACCAATTCCTAGCATACCCATATTGGCTAAACTTACTCCGCCACCAAAAAATCCGAAAACAATATTTATCAGATAAAAAATAGCTATTCCTCCTGTTGCAGCAATAATTCCTTTGGTAAATTTAGGTGTTGCTTTTATCATTCCTGAGCGATAAGCAAAAAGCATAGCAAATGCAACCCCAAAGGTTAAAATAACAGCCTGAAATGCTATACCCGGATATATTGCTTCGAAATAAGCAGATATACCTCCAAGGAATAAACCTTCAAAAACTGCATATACAGGAGTGGTAATATATGCCCATTTGGGTTTAAATACAGTAATCATCGCAACAATAAATCCACCTATTGCACCAAGCATACCCCATACTGATAATCCTGATTTCCATGTAAAATATGATGTAAGCATTACCAATAGTAAAGATAAAATTGTTTTATTTACCGTTCCGTTAATACTCATCATCCCTTCTCCTGCTGCCTCTTCATAAACTCGGCTTAGTGCATTCTTACTCAATGCCGGATTTGATGATTGTCCTATTCTCATAATATTCTTTTTTTTGGTTTATGATTATTTGTTTTCCAAAAAATAAACAACTTCTTCTTTTAACCAAGAAGCTGTTTCTTTATTGATTTTATTTGTCTCGTTTACAAAATTTATTACTTTTTCTGTTAAGGCTTCATGCCTTCCTATTTGTAGTAGGGCTCTACCTAAAGCTTTTTTTACGTGAAAATTTTCATCTTTTGCAATTTCCGGGAAAAGCTCAAAAAAGCGCTCAAAACTTTGTTTGTCTATTGATTTACTAACTATGGCTATTCTTGATAAAACGATGAGCGCCGTTACACGTGTGTATTTATCTTTGCTTTTACACCACTGATATGCATATTCAATGCTATTGGGTAATTTGCTCAAAAGGTTTATAGCAGCTTGTTCTGCCAGTTCAATATTATTAATTCCCGAAATATAATCGTTTATTTGCTTTTCATTCAACTGTCCGGCATTGGCAATCATTAATGAAAGTATTTTAGTTTCTCTAAAATCTTTTTGCCAAAGATAGATTGCCAAATCTTGTTCGCCAGCATATTCTTGCGCAAAAGCTTTTAAGTCGATCAAGGAAACACCAAAACTACGTGTATAATTTAACCCTAAACGTTTCATACTATCAACAACAGGTCCATTTTCACGTGTTCTGAGGTGTTTTAGCAATATTTTATATTTATCTGCAACTTTTTCCACTAATTTTTCGTCTTATTTATACAAAAGTATATTATTTTTAATGTTTTAAAAATAATTAAACCTTTTTAACATATACCCTAAAACATACTACTATGAAAAACACCAAAATTATTATTTTTTTTCTAATTGGCATACTATTTTTTGCTTGCGATAAGAATGATGAAAAGCAAGTTGCCAAAATTATTGACCACAAGGCTGCTGTTTTAGATAAAATCCCTACCGAGTGGATTAATTCTGCCAAAGAGAAATTACATATTGCCTATGGACATACTTCTCATGGTTCGCAACTTATTACCGGTATGACCGGATTAATGGAATGGAAAGGAGATTTGTATAAATGGAATAATGGAAGTATGGAGGGTGCTTTGGATATTCGTGATCAGATTATGGGTGGTGATTTAGGGCATAATGGAGATCTTGAATGGGAAAGTGCTACACGATCTTTACTTGATGATCCTAGGAATGATGATATTAATGTGGTGATATGGTCATGGTGCGGTGGCGTTTCTGATAATACCGAAGGAGGGATTAATATATATCTGGATGCAATGAATCAATTAGAAATTGATTATCCTGATGTACAATTTGTTTATATGACCGGTCATTTGGATGGGACAGGAGAAGAAGGTAATCTGCATATACGAAATGAGCAAATCAGAAAATTTTGTAGAGACAATAATAAAATTTTGTATGATTTTGCCGATATTGAATCTTATGATCCGGATGGAAACTATTATTTGGATAAATTAGCCAATGATAATTGCGATTATGATTCGGATGGTGATGAAACCCGTGATAAAAACTGGGCTATAGATTGGCAAAATGCACATGAAGAAGGTGTGGATTGGTATCCATGTACCGTGGCACATAGCCAGCCTCTTAATGGTAATTTAAAAGCTTATGCCGCATGGTATCTTTGGACACGCCTTGCCGGTTGGGATGGTAATTAGTGTCATGTTAATCCGCAAAATTACTTTCGGTGGGGTGCTTCGCAGTTCACCGAAAGTAATTATTGTGATTAAAAACATAGATTTTTAAAACTTGTCGAAAAATTTTCTAAGATCATCATGTGGAACCGAAACACAAATACGTGTATATTCATCGGCTTGCTCTTTGGGCATTGTTGTAAAATAACTGAATGGCACACTCCCTATTCCTTTTGTCAATAATTCGTCAAAAGATTTATTGGCTATTACAAAAATACCTATTGGATTTCCGTTTTGATAAAATTCTTCGGCTAGAAAATCTTTTTTATTTAAATAAGCAATATTTTTACGTATATCTTCGGTTGTTTTTCGTTTAAATTCCGAAACTGCTTTTTTTCCTACATCAGTTGTTAACAGTTTGGAAACCAAAACCTGTGCAAAACCATTAATCCCATTAGTTGCATACAAGAGTTTAATGTTTAATTCTTCGTTAAAAGCTTTGTTTGTACTATGTACAAAGCCAATACGTTGTCCGCTTAAACCAACTGATTTACTGAAACTTTCAGAGATAATCAGATTATTAAAATTTAATAATTTTGTATAAAAATCATCCTCCTCCCACTCAAAAAATAATTTGCGATAAGGGCTGTCCCAAATAACAATAATACCGGCTTTATCCAATTTTTCAATTACTTCTAATAAATATTCATCGTTTAATTTATTACCCGTAGGATTATTAGGGTCGCAAATAATTAATGCGCTATCTTTAAATTGTTCCAAATTATTTAAAACTTCGTCAAAATTTTTATAAAAGCCTTGATTTATATTATTAATTTTCAGAGCATTAATATAAGCACCCCAATAATTCTCAGAGAGCCACACTTTGCTAACTTGCAAACTCTTAAAAATTAAATCCAATGCACCCATCCCGCCTACAGTAACAAAAATATTATCAATATCTGCTTTGTTATGAAAAAAACTTTGATTAATCGACTTACGTAAGTGCAAATGTCCATTGTTTGGCGGATAAACTTGAATTTGAGGTGAATTAAAGTCAATTAATGGAATAACTTGTGATAAATCAATATTTACAACTGCATTAATACCTCGGTTTAAAAATAAAATATCTTCGCCCGCTGTTTGGCGTTTTTTTAATTCTTCGCTAATGGCAACAATTGCAGAATATTTAGCTCCTGATTTTTTTACTGGTATCATAATGTATTAGGTGTCTGATGTTTAATATTTGATGTTGGGTATATTATTTAATTTTCTTTTTAAAAGCAATCATCATATTCATAAGATGAAAGGCTTCATCATAGAAAACAGTAAATTCCTCCTCTAAATATTTTCGTTTTTTTTTCTTTGTATAAATAAGTAACTACTTCTGCCCTAGAACAATCCATTGCTTTTTTCCAAATATTAAGTTTCTCGAACTTAAATCGCATAATAATTTAATTAATGTTTATTTGAAATAACATTCCATCTAACATCCAAGCCCTAACATCTATCAATCAATGCTTCTAATGTAACTTTGCACCAATCAAATGTACAAATTCTTCGCGTGTGGGTATTGAGTTTAAAAATACTCCGGTAAAAGCAGATGTAGTTGTTACCGAATTTTGTTTTTGTACTCCACGCATTTGCATACACATATGCTGGGCTTCAATAACTACTGCTACTCCTTTGGGTAGCAAAGTTTTATGAATACAATCTCTGATTTGAATGGTTAAGCGTTCTTGTACTTGTAAACGGCGCGCAAAAGCCTCTACAACGCGTGCAATTTTACTCAAACCGGTAATTTTACCGTCAGGGATATATGCCACATGTGCTTTGCCAAAGAATGGAATCATATGGTGCTCACACATTGAATACAGTTCAATATCTTTTACAATGACCATTTCACTGTAGTCTTCGTTAAATAAGGCACTTTTAATTATATCATCAGGATTTTGATTATAGCCTTGCATTAAAAACTGCATGGCTTTTGCCACACGTTCAGGGGTTTTAAGCAAGCCCTCGCGTTCCGGTTTTTCACCAATAAGTTTCAAAATTTCTTTATAATGATGTGCTAATTTTTCGGTAGTTTCGTCATCATATTTATCAATACGGCTATATCCACTACAACTGTCGGTACTTGTTCCGTTATTAATTATTTCCATTACTTTTGTTTATTAATTCTATTATGCAAAGATTATCAATAAATTGAAATTGTAAAAATATTATGAACATTTTAATTGTATCGGCAACAATCAAAGAAAGTGCAGATTTAATAAAATTACTTGATTTAAAGCAAATAAATAAGAACTTTTATCAAAAAAAATTTACAAAAAATAGTATTTCACTTCTTATATCTGGAATTGGATTAAGTTTTACAAGCTATGCTTTAAGTAAAGCAATTTTTGAAAATAAATATGATTTAGTAATTAATACAGGTATTGCCGGAAGCTTTAATAAAGATTTGCAAATTGGTGATGTGGTACAAATAACAAGTGACCGATTTGCCGATTTAGGCATTAAAGATAAAAACCGATTTATAGATATTTTTGAAGCCGGTTTTATGAACCAAAATGACTTTCCGTTTAAAAATGCACAGTTGAATGCATCAAATATAGATTTTTATAAATTAAAAAATAAAAAAAAGGTAAAAGGGATTAGTGTAAATACTACTAGTGGCAATAAAAAAGAAATTATTCAATTACAGCAAAAATACAATGCCGATATAGAAAGTATGGAAGGTGCTGCGGTATTTTATGTTTGCTTGAATGAAAACATTCCTGTATTACAAATCCGAAGTATATCAAATTATGTAGAAGAACGAGATACAACAAAATGGGATATTCCTTTGGCTATTAAACAGCTCAACAAGTTTTGTGTTGATTTATTTCCTGATATTTTTTTGTTGAAGAAATCAACAATAAGCAATTAACCTTGCTGAAATATATTACAATTTATGATAAATTTTGTTTTAAAAAATAACAAAGTATATCTACTTTAACGTTTTTTGTTATATTTTGCTAATTAATAATAGTTTTTTTACATTATTTAAACAAATAAGTACCAATTTATAATTATTAATGAAAAATTTAATAAAAATTTTATTTTTTATACTGATTTTTAATATCTCAAATGCAAACAAATTATACTCGCAACCAAGTAATTATTGGACAGTAAGCTTTAACAGTGAAGCATCTTTACTGGCAGGAGCAGTAATTGGAGGTAATTCAGGTATTACATCTATTTATTATAATCCGGCAGGAATAATTGAAGTTGAGAATAAAATGCTTGCTTTAAACGCCAATTTATTTAATTTGTCAAAAACCTATTATAAAAATGTATTGGGAACAGGTAATGATCTTGATTATCTGGGATTTACCGTTAAACCACGTTTTATTTCTTATCAATATAAAACACCCAAATCTGACAATATGGTATTGCAATTTGCTCTATTTAACAGAAACAGTAGCAGAGTGAATATGTACGACCAAGTGAAGCAAAATGTTCAGCTAATCAGACCGGAAATTAAAGAAAAATATACAGGATACTTTGATTTTTCAAAAAATTATATGGATACATGGGGCGGTTTTGGACTGGCATACAAAGTTTCGGAAAATTTTTTTGTCGGGATAAGCAGTATCGTAAGTTACAAAGATTTTAAATATCTTAAAAGTATCGGTATTTATATTAATCCTACAGAAAATGATTTGCCGGACAGTATCCCGTATTATAATGCAAGTTCTGGTGATTATGAACGAATTAACATGTATGATGTTCGTTTTACCGGTAAATTGGGTTTTCGCTTAAAAATGGAACAAATCAGCTATGGATTAAATTTCACATTTCCATCACTTAAATTATTCGGAAAAGCAGATGTTACTCGAAGTATTTCAAATACAGGAATCCGTTATGAAAACCAAGATGTTGATGATGTATTTTTAAACCAATCGTCAACACACTTAAAATCAGGATTTAAAGAACCTTTTTCTGTGTCATTAGGAATTAAATATACCGGTTTTGATAAATTGGAGAGTAGTTATTTTACTATAGAATATTTTCATAAAATCAAAACTTATAAAGCCATTGACGGAACAAAAACTACACAAAATAAATACGAACCGGCAAGTGATTTTTTATCATTTAAGTATGGTGCAAAGTCTATTTTAAATTTAGCATTAGGATTTCAATATGTACAATCTGAAAAAATAGAATGGTTGTATGGTTTCAAAATAAATTTTAATCCGTACGAAGTATCTTTGGAAAATGAATACCAATATTTGAACGAGTTTGTAGCTTCACCTTCTGATTATTATCATCTGTCAGTGGGTTCAAAATTTAATTACAAAAAACTATCCTTGATTGTAGGGTTTGAATATACTTTGGGGATTAGTAAAAATATATCTGAATTTGTGAATTTTGCCGACCCGGAAATTAATTTAAATCAGCCTTTGTTTCTTGCAGGGCAGCTTAATCATAATATGACATTGCGTACCAATATGCTAGGCTTATATTTAGGTTTGACTTTAGGAAATTGATTGGATTTCAATCAACTTTTTTTAAAAATAATTTTAAGAAAAAAATAAATAAGCCGGAAACTGATAAATTTACGGCTAGTACATAAAACACCTGATTAAAGATAAATAAAGCTACTATTGCAAACACCGTTTCTATTGCAAAAAACAATATTAAAGTGTTATTTAAACGCGAAAAAACTTTTTTTATCCGTAAAAATTCTGTAAAAACATTCTGTAAATTTTCAATTTTATCAATAAAAAAATCAAAAG
>JALWNR010000325.1 GCA_027083715.1 Bacteroidales bacterium | reverse complement strand
TCTGTTATTGAAAACTTTCTCATAAAAAATAACAAAGATATATTTAAAAATAAATAGTTAATATATTAAAGAGCAGGAATAGTTAATTGTTTTATTAATGTTAGTTAAGTAGTAAAAAAACTATATTTTTTTTTCTTACTTTTGCTCAAACAAAAACTCATTATTAATACTCTAAAAATTATATTTGATGGAACGAGATATCGAAATTTTTGATTTAATTGAAAAAGAACATCAGCGACAATTACACGGTATTGAGTTAATTGCCTCTGAAAACTTTGTCAGCGAACAAGTAATGCAGGCTATGGGAAGCTGGCTAACCAATAAATATGCCGAGGGATATCCGGGCAAAAGGTATTACGGTGGCTGCCAAATTGTTGATCAAACAGAGCAATTGGCTATTGACCGGCTTAAAAAGCTTTTTGGAGCTGCATGGGCAAATGTTCAGCCACATTCAGGTGCACAGGCAAATGCTGCGGTAATGCTGGCTACTTTAAAACCGGGTGATACTTTTCTGGGTTTAAACCTCTCGCACGGAGGACACCTTACACACGGCTCCTTTGTTAATTATTCCGGTATTTTATATCGTGCAGTATCTTACAATGTGAAAGAAGAAGACGGAATGGTGGATTACGATGAAATGGAGGAACTGGCAATTAAAGAAAAACCGAAATTGATTGTAGGAGGTGCCTCTGCCTATTCGCGCGATTGGGATTATGAACGTATGCGTGCTATTGCTGATAAAGTAGGTGCTTTACTGATGTTTGATATTTCGCATCCGGCAGGATTAATTGCAGCCGGTTTACTAAAAAATCCTTTGCCTTATGCGCATATTGTAACCTCAACTACTCATAAAACTTTACGCGGACCTCGCGGCGGTATTATTATGATGGGCGAAGATTTTGAAAATCCTTACGGAAAGAAAACCCCAAAAGGAAAAATAAGAATGATGTCCTCATTGCTAGATTCTGCTGTATTTCCGGGTACACAAGGAGGTCCTCTGGAACATGTAATTGCTGCTAAAGCCATAGCTTTTGGTGAAGCCTTGACCGATGAATTTAAAGAATACCAAAAACAAGTGCTTAAAAATGCCCAAACTATGGCAAAAGCATTTATGGAAAAAGGTTATAAAGTAATTTCGGGAGGAACCGACAATCACTCAATGCTAATTGATTTGCGCACTAAAGTGCCCGAAGTAACCGGAAAAGTTGTGGAAAAAGCTTTGGAACGTGCAGATATTACCATCAACAAAAACATGGTACCTTTTGATACTCGTTCACCATTCCAAACTTCAGGTTTGCGAGTAGGAACACCGGCAATTACTACACGTGGAATGAAAGAAGAGCATATGCTGAAAATTGTTGATTTAATTGACAAAGTGATTATGGATGTGGAAAACGAAACGGTTATTGATGCGGTTCGTGCGGAGGTAAACGAAATGATGAAAAATTTTCCTTTAACAACACACTGACAAATCTGATTATCACACGTTACAGTCCTCAGCTTGTAATTTGTACATTACTTGCCGGGGACTGAAAGCTATAGATTAAATGTACAAATATGTTTTTACGTAAACTTGCTCGTTTTATTATCCGGCTAATCGGGTGGAAAGTAATAGGCGGAGCTCCTGAAGAAAAAAAATATGTAACTATTATTGCACCCCATACCAGCAATCTGGATTTTTTTATGGGAAAGTTAGCAAACTGGGCTATGGGCGTGAAACCCAAAGTGATTATAAAGAAAGAAGCTTTCAATTTTTTTACGGCACCAATTATCCGAATGTGGGGCGGAATACCTATTGACCGCTCTAAAAGTGGTGGTGTGGTAGCCGAAGTTGTAAAAATTTTTAAAAAGCGAGATGAATTTATTTTAGGAATAACACCAGAAGGCACACGAAAACGCAACCCCAACTGGAAAACAGGGTTTTACCGGATTGCAAAAGCCGCAAATGTGCCGATAAGCTTAGCTTATATTGATTTTGGTAGAAAAGAACTTAGTATGGGAAAAATGTTTTATCCCACAGGAGATATGGAAAAAGACCTATATGAAATAAAACAATATTACAAAGATAAAGTAGGCTACCATCCTGAAAAATTTGCAATAGAATAAATACTCAAATATATTTAGTGATGCCTGATAAATTAAAAATAAGTATTGTTCAAAACCATCTGGTTTGGGAAAATAAGCAAGAAAACCTGAATAATTTTCAGCGTATTATTGAAAAACTTACCGGTAAAACAGACTTAATTATCCTGCCCGAGATGTTTACTACGGGTTTTTCGATGAAACCTGCCGAATTTGCTGAGAATATGAACGGAACTACCGTGGAATGGATGAAAAGTATGGTTGAAAAATCCGGTGCTGCCATTGCCGGAAGTATTATTATCGAAGATAATAATAAATTTTACAACCGCTTTTTATTTGTTACAGATAATAAAATTGAACAGTATGATAAAAGGCACTTATTTGCCATGGCGGGCGAAGATAAATTTTACACCCAAGGCACCAAAAATACACTAATAGAGTACAAAGGCTGGAAAATCCGCCCGCAAATATGCTATGATTTGCGCTTTCCGGTATGGAGCCGCAATACGGATGAGTACGACCTTTTAATTTACGTAGCCAATTGGCCCGAAAAGCGTGTCGCCCACTGGGATGTTTTACTCAAAGCGCGTGCTATTGAAAATCAGGCATATGTTGCAGGTGTAAACAGAACAGGAACAGATGGAAACAATTACCCGCATTCCGGTAATTCTGCGGTATATCATCCGCTGGGAAATAAAATAAGCAAAACAAAACCTCATGAAAATTGTGCGGAAACTATTGAAATTTCTTTATCAGAACTAAGAAAAGTGCGTACTTCACTTCCCTTTTTGAATGATAAAGATGATTTTGAGCTGATGTAAACAAAGGTTATTGGATATTATTTAAGCACTATCCTAAAAACTGTGTAAAGTTGATTTTCCTCAAAATTCATTTGGATTGTTTCCTTGTTCTTTTATATGTTTTTTTATTTCCTGTTTTCCGCACTTCATAAAAAAATCTCTTAACTCATTGATTTATAATGATGATTCTTAAAGGATGGGGATCCCGTACTATATTTGCGAATGTTTTTACCTAAAAAGAAAAATAAATCCGATAGTATTTCTGTTCAAATTATTGTCAAAAGTTATTTAGGGTCTCAAAAATCAAAAAAAGCTAATGATTAACGCTCCTTAGGTGCTTTTAAAAAAATAAATTTAATTCACTACATTGCACCAAATATAATGAATTATTATATGGTCAAATACTAATCGTAGTAAAAATAGCACCAAAGGTGCGTAATCAATAGCATAGGGCTACGCCCTATGATTAATAATCATAATCGAAAACGAGCACCAAAGGTGCGTAATTAAATTATTAACTTAATAAACAAAGTATTATGCCACAATCATTAGTTTACAATTATATTCACATAATAAATAGCCTTCATTCGGCACGAAGTGCCCAGAATGAAGGCTATTTATTGGCAGTAGTTATTTTCATTTTTTCTTCTCATTTTTCCATTGCCAATAAAAATAAGGAAAGATAGGTATTGGAAACGATTGTTTTGCATCTATATCTGAAAAATATCCGTTAATTGCTACAAGTTCAATCCTTAAATTTCTTAATATACCTAATCGGTTTTTGTAAAAAGGGGCTATTCTAAATCCGTAGTTAAATTGTCTTTTTCTAGGAACATTTTCGAGATAAGTTAAGGTAGAACCATACGTATAGCCTATATGATAACTAATCCAATTTGATGATCTGTAATCTATCCCAATCGAGAAATTGGGATTCCAGCTATTAGTAAATGATTTAGTTTGAAAATTCAACGAATCATTATTTTGCATAATCAATTCTCCAATATAATCAACTCCCACAGATAAGTTAATATCCCATTTATTTTTTATTCTATACCCTATTACAGGCTTAAAATGAAAATACGACCCTTTCTCCCAAATTGTTAAAGAAGGTGTTTCAAAACGTTGAAGTGTATCCCAAAAATGAACAAACATGACTTCAACTGCAATTATTGGAGTTAATCCCTTTTGTTTATTAAATCTATATCTGAAATTTAAGCTTGGAATTGGTTTTTTTAAGTCAGAAAATGTACCAAAAATCCAAGGTAACAAATCAATTTGTGCAGTGAGCTTATCTGTTATCCCAACAAATGCCCAACTAGGAAAAGGTAATGTTTGTAATGATTGCGCATATATCCATTCTCCTTTTTTTAATGTGTATGGGGTTATACAATCAATAGGATGAAGGTAGGCATCATCTTTTATCGAATTTGTTTTTCGAGTTGTATCACTCTGTCCAAACAGAAATATTGGGAACACGATTGCTATTATAATAGTTAACTTTCTCATTTTTTTGAATTACCGCCAACGGTTTGAAATCGAGTAGGCAAAGGGACTTTCACCCTAAGCCTCTCACAGAACCGTACGTGATAGTCTCCCATCATACGGCTCTTGTTATACAAAAA
>JALWNR010000324.1 GCA_027083715.1 Bacteroidales bacterium | reverse complement strand
GTATTAATTTGATTTAAATTTATAATGAAGAAGAATGAAAGAAAGCATATAATTATTGTAACTCTATTTATTTTGATATTTTCTAGCGTTCATGCTCAAAAAACCGATACAATTATCAGTTTAGAAGATACAAATTTATTGAATGAATTATCCGATACAACGGAAATTAAACTATTACCAGACAAGTTTTTATTTACGCAAAAAATATTTTGGGGAAAGAAAGGAGTTATGCGCAATTTTGAATCATTTAAACTAAACCCCGAAAACAGAGCCAAAGAATTAAAAATACGCGAAGTTTTTTTTAAAGCACACCAAATTACAGGATTGTTAACCACTGCCGGAATGATTGCTCAAGGTATTGTTGGGTCAAAATTGTATAATGGCGACTATAAGTTAAAAGAACTACATGAAGGTTTAGCTGCAACTGTAAATATTTTATATTTTACCACTGCATCGCTAGCGTTATTTGCACCTCCAAAAATAATTTCTGAGCACAAAGGATATAGTAGTATTAAAATTCACAGAGCTTTGGCAATTGTTCATTTATCAAGTATGATAGCCACCAATATATTATCGTTTTATATTGAAGATAATCCAAAACTTAAACCTTATCACAAAGCGGCTGCTTTTACTGCATTTGGTTCTTTTTTAGCGGCTGAAGTTATTATTAAATTTTAAATTACAAACCATGACAAATTTAAACAAATATCTGTTCTTACTATTATTGGTGCTTAGCTACTCAAATGTATTTTCACAAGATTTTAAAAAACTATATGCCAATAAAAAATTATCAGAAGTAACTTATGCTATGAGTCATCCTTTGCACGATTGGGAAGGGATAAATAAAAATGTAAGAGCAGTTATTATAAAAAACAATACCTCCAATAAAATTAAAAAAGTGGCTGTTTCCTTAAATATTACCGATTTTGACAGTGAAAATGCAAATAGAGATTCGCATGCTGTTAAGGTACTGGAAGCCTTAAAATATCCTGCAGTTACATTTATAAGCACTGAGATAATTTATAAGGAAGACGAACTAATTGTTTCGGGAATCTTAAATTTTCATAATATCAAGAAAAGTATAAAATTTCCGGTAATTCCCCAACAAGAAGATGGTAAAGAATTTTTTAGCGGAAGTTTTGAAGTAGATATGACACAATATGGCATAAAAAGGCCAAGCTTAATGAATATTCCAACAGATAAATATATAAAAATTAGCTTTTCGCTATTTTTTTAAAACGCAGCAGGTATTAAAGCATTTTACTCTATTACAGGTAATTCAATTTAAAATTCGGTACCAAGATTAATGGGGTTTCAAACCATATTTTACCATCGGCATCTTCAACAATTTGTTTTACCATAGGTAAACCCAAACCCATATCGGTTTATTGGGTAGTAAAATTAGGAATAAAGAGCTTATCTTTTTGTACGCATTGTTTAAAACTATCCCTTAATTAAATTTTTATAATTATTATATCGGTCAAATATCTGAGATACATAATTATAAGGCTCCACTCCACGACAGTAACCATATTTTACAACTTCATCCTTATAAAACTCAGGTTTTGATTTTTGCAGAATAAAATAATCGACACTACCCGTCCATACATTGGGGTCTTTACCGTATTTTTTTGCCAGTGCTCGTGCATCATCAACATGCCCCATACCCACATTATAAGCAGCCAAAACAAATTTAATTCGTTCTGTAGAATCTGGGATTTCTTTTTTATAATAATTATCCAACCATTTTAAGAACTTTACTCCAGCGGCAATTTGCTTATCCGGTGGTGAATTTACACTTACCCCAAACCTTTGCGCAGTAACAGGCATCAATTGCATTAGACCAAAAGCACCTGCCCAGGATTTTACATTTGGATTAAAACGCGATTCAGTATAAATTAAAGAAGCCAGTAAACGCCAATCCCAACCAATAACTGCACTCTCCTTCTTTATTTCTTTATCGTAGGGCGACAAGCGACCACCTCCAAAAGAGCTGAATTTGCTCTCTGCTATTTTCTTGGTTCTAGGGTTTTTAAAATATTTGGCATATAAAAAAGCAAATTTATTACTCTTTTTATATTTTGTGAGCCAATCATTAATTTCCTTTAAAAATTCTTCATCGCCTTTATCAATTGCCCAAGCAAGGTTTTGTTCAAAACTAATGGGTGTTCCAATATCAATATCCGGATAATAAGTTTGTGAAACCATTGCAATATGTTCATCGCTAACCGTATAGTCAATTCTTCCATCTGCAACTTGCTGAATTAGATCTTCGGCTAAAAACTCAGATGTTCCTACATATCTAATCGTATCCCCTATTTCTTGTGATAAACTTTTCAAACGTTCGCAATATGAAGTATGTGCTTCTACTATAATATTTTTGTTAGCCAAATCTAGGGTTGAGCGAATCAAATGTTTATCCAATTCTTTTTTACTCATCTTTTCCCAACCTTTTGGTTTTCTCTGAACAAGTACCTGACGTGTTTGCATTATGGGTTTTGTAAATTGCAAAAACGCTGTACGATCCTTTGTAACAGTTAATCCCATAGCCAATACATCACATTCTCCGTCATGTAATGCTCTAAATGTATTTTTCAAATTATAGTTGGTCTGTACTTCAAGCGCTACTCCCAGATAGTCAGCAAAAGCCTTTGCCAATTCATAGTTAAATCCTAAAGGTTGTCCTTTATAAATAAAATAATCAACAGAATTAAAATCTGTGATAATAAGTAATTTTCCGCGCTTTTTTATTCTTTCAATATGGCTCAGTTTATTATTCTCTTTTACTTTACTATTAGATTGATTAGAGTTATTACAAGAAAGGTTTATAATAAAAAAAAAGATAAAAAAGTGTTTAAACAAGCGTATAATCATTGCTGAAAGTTATTAATTCAGCTCTAATTTAATAAATTATTAAGACAATACCAAAACTGCTTAGTTTTTAAAGCGCCATGCCACACCAAACTTAAACATAGTAGTATTCATTGGATAATAACTAACAGGATAATAAAAACCATCACTTAAAAATTGAAAACCTACATTCTCAAATTTAAAAAATAATAAAACACTTTGTACGCGCATATCCAGGTACATATTTAAAATAGGATAAGCTCCTGTTTCCATTTCTCTACCCAAATAAAATTGCCCGCTTACCGGCGCGTATGATAATGCATCAAATTCAGCTGAATAGTATATTTCATATCCCAAATGTAAATGAAGAGCAGTTTTATACCAATAGTTAAAATATAAGCTGTGATAAAATATGTACTCAGGAATACTAACAGCTTCGTTATTATCCGAATATTGACCAATGACTTTGTTCATACTCGAAAATTTACCAAAATTAAATTCTTTTTCAATTGAGGCAGAATAAACCCTAAAACTATTACTGACTTGTGCAGGATATGCCAATGAATCAAAATATATATAATTACCTAGGTTTGCTGCATCCAATTTTATTTTGAGAAAATTATTTGGAAGTTGAAATGTCATATTTAATCTTAAAACATTTTTTTTATCAAAATCATTATTCCACATAAAATGATTGGTATAATAGAACTGCTCCATAAAAGCAGGTTCTCGTTGATAAACATCCATAGTTAAAGACAATACTACAGGAGATTTTCGAAAATTGAAATTTCTTTGTAAATTTAATTTAGCCCGAAAATCATTCTGTTTATAACCGCTTATATAATAATAACTATCCAATCGGTACAAAAATTTTTTAAAGGTACCAACCGACTTAAAAACAGTTTTAATATTATGATAATAATCTATCTGTGGTTTCCAAACATAACCCTTAAAGGTATAATTACCGATTATTTCATAAACAGCTCCAACAGAGTTAAGTACTTCTGCATTTTGATAACTGATATTATTAAAAGTCCAAAAAACTGAATTATCCCATTTTTTTAGATTTATGGAATCAGTGGTCCATTCTTTACTAATTAAAATATCGCTATAAACATCACTTAATGTATCATCATCAAAATAAGTTCGATAATTATGTTCATAATTAAAAACATAGTTTAGTTTTCCTACTGGCTGATATATTTTTTGCTCTAATGTATCATCAACAATCTTTGTTTTAGTATAACCAAATTTATACTCCTGTGAAATAAAAAAATCAAATTTATACAACTGAGAGAAAGCTCCGTCAATGCGTGGCTTTGTTAAATTAGGATCTGTAATACCGGTTATTTCAATTCCACCGCTTTCTTGCAGCCGAAACTTATTTCGAATTAAAGCAGCATAAATTGAGTATTTATCTCCGGTATATCCAATAAAAAAATTCAAAGTATGTTCAGAAACTTTAGATTGTTGAAACAATCCGTCTCCGGATTGTAATTCATATCTAATTCCATAATTAAATTTCTCATTAATATTTTGCGTGTACAAAACATGTAAATTATTTTCGTTCCATTTTTTTGTACTCATAAAATATTTAATCTCAGCATAGGGAGTAGGCGAAAAATAAAATTTTTGCTTTTGTGGAGTTAAAAGGT
>JALWNR010000323.1 GCA_027083715.1 Bacteroidales bacterium | reverse complement strand
CATTAATATTGAATCGGAAATTGCCCGTAAAATCTTTTTAGGTATATATAATTTTAGTTTTATACTTGCTGCCGGAATAGCATTTACAAAAATTAAAAACTATCGTTTAAAACAAATTGGAGGGATTTTTATCAATATTGCTTTAATTATCTATTTTACTTATTATTTTTTAATAATCATACAAGCACGTGATGAATTAATAAGTGGCAGCGGAATAAACACCGGTCAGTTTTGGGCACATCTTATTATTTCAGTATTGGTTATCATCTTATCTTATTTAAACTATTTATTATATAAAGATTTGCTTAAAACCAATAGTTTTTTTAAACAATTTACTCTTTGGCCTCTTATGCTGATTCTATTGGTAATCATTAGTTTTGAGTTTGATCAGATATGGCTGATTTTCTTTAATAAAAATAATATGATAAGTACCGATCTTTTAGAGTTTGTTCATAGAACACCTTACACTTTATTGTGGGCTTTATATGCTGCATTACTTACTATTGCAGGTACTTTGCTGAACAATATCCAGTTACGCCAAATATCATTATTTGTGATTTTTGTAGCTATGTTTAAATTGTTTTTAAAAGACTTTGAATATATGGATATTCCGAACCGTACGGTTTCGCTAATTTCAATGGGTGGAATTTTACTGTTTATTGCTTTTGTATATCAATTTAATAGAAAAAAGATTGAAACAGATGACTAGGTTTTTATTTGTAATTATTACCGTTTTGATATTTAATATCGGTAAGGCACAGCATTATTCATACAGAGCAGATATAGATACTGTGAAAGCAAGTGGCTTTTATAAAATTTTTCTTTCGCCGGATATTAGTGCTAAGCTACAACAAAATTTTCCGGATATCCGAATTATTGATAAAAACAATAATGAAATACCTTTTTTATATGGGTCTGATTATATGCAAATTAAAAATATTTTAAGAAAAGAATTGAATATTGTAAAAAATAAGCATAAATTATTTAAACGTATAACAGACTTGATTGTTGAACTTGACTCTATTATTAATATTGATGGGTTTATTTTAGAAGTTTCAAACAAAAACATTAAGAACAAGTTGAAGATTGCAGGTTCGTTTGATAAAAAAACATGGTACGAAATAAAGAAACGTTTTTCACTGCAATTAATCTACACCGACTCGGCTACGACCGAATTGCATATTACCAATATACCAACAACTGCTTTTAAATATTACCGTTTTATTTTTAGTGATTACAAAAATGAATCGGTAGAAATTTTGAAGGCTTTTTCAATAATAAATAATGAATTAGAAAAAAAATATTTTGAATTACCCAAACCTGTGATTACTCATAAAGATACTTTAGATAAAACACTTATAGACCTTATTTTTGATGATACTTATTTTATAGATAAAATAAGTTTTACTATTCATGGTTCAGAATATTATTTTAGAAGTGCAAAAATTTATAAAGCAAAAGACAAAACTCGACACAATGGAGGGGTATTATATTTTGACGATATCGAAAAAGATTTTTTTCTAGGATCAAACCGTAATAATACAATTATTTTACCTCGATTTAAAACCTCACACCTGAAAATGCAAATTAGTAATAAAGATAATCAGCCAATACGAATTGTAGATGTTAAAGCATATCAACAAAAAAATTATATTATTACCTATTTAAGACCCGATATGGAATACAAACTCAAGTTTGGTAGCAGCAGTGCCGACTTTCCTGTTTACGATTTAACTTATTTTAAAGAAAATATCCCTTATAATATTCCTGAGTTAAAAATATTGAACATTAAACAAGTATATTATGAAGATAAGCTGATAATTAAGAAAAAAATTTGGAGTATCCCACCCTTTTATTTGTGGATAGCAATTACTGTAATTGGTGGTGTTCTGATATTTTTAACAATACGTTTATTTATGGAAAAATATAAAAGTGGAGATTTTGATGAATAGTATTACAAGTAATAAAAAATATTTTACTCGAAAAATATACACCTTTCCCACACTACTAAAGAATGTTAAAGATTTACTATCTAATGCAAAGAAGTTTGCACGTGCAAAAAAGAAAAATTTAGTCAGTAAAGCTTTTCGTGAAAAAATTATGTTGGTAACAACTGCCGTGAACGGATGTGTTTACTGCGCATGGTATCATGCAATTCTTTCCGTAAAAAGCGGAATTAATCGTGATGAAATAAATAAATTACTTAAACTCCAATTTAATACAGATGCAAATGAATATGAAACATTAGCTTTACTGTATGCTCAGCATTATGCCGAAACAAGTAGGAATATAGAAAAGGAAATGACTGAAAAGCTATATTCCTTTTATGGAGACGAAGTTGCTGAAACGATTATTTTATATATAAAAGCTATCTATTTTGGAAATCTTTCAGGTAATACATTCGATGCATTTTTATTTCGTTTAAAAGGGATAAAAGCACCAAATAGTAATGTTCTGTTTGAATTAGTTTTTTTTATTTTAAGTGCTCCAATATTATTACCTACACTACCCAAAGTAAAAAAATACAGGAAATAATTATTGGTTATTTATCTATTGGTAAATTACTCAATATAACAATTATCTATATAGCAGAAAATAAAAAACTTTTGTTTAAACATTTGAAATTATTATCTTGCTTTCGCAATTTTTTTTATAAAATATATGGAAAATAAGAATTGGAAATTACCCTTAATTAACAATTATCTTGATAAATGGGCAAAGGAAACACCCAATAATATAGCATTAATTCAGTTTGAAGATAATCGATACGTTTCGTATAAGCAACTTAAAACTATTGCAGATTTTTTTGCTTTACGATTATTGAATATGGGTGTACAAAAAGGAGATATAATTGCTACGCAATTAGCTTTATTTCCGGAACATGTGGCTTTAATGTATGCCTGTATGAAAATTGGAGCAATTATTTCGCCATTGGATTTACGCCTTAAAAAAGAAGAAGTAAAACGCGACTTGGATAAAATAAAACCAAAGATATTTTTCTTTTTAGGAAAAACACCTATTATAGATTTTAATGAAATAGGAGTGTATGTGCGCGATAATTGTCCGTATATTGAATATATGGTTCAGGTACTTGCCAATCCGAAAGAAGAAAAACCAATTGAAGGGGCTATTAGCATTCAACAAATGATGTCAAAAGGCAAATTGGTTTTGTTAAAAATTAAAGATTTATTTTCAAAAAATCTTCAAAAAATTTACAGTACAATTAATACACACGACCCGGCATTAATTATTTTCACAACGGGAACCACAGGAACTCCTAAACCAGCCATGATGAGTCATGAAAATATTATTGTACAAAATCAAATATTGGCAGAAGGCACAAAAATGAAGCAAACTGATCGTACTTTGGTAAATTTGCCACCAAGTCATGTAGGTTGTACCACCGAGTCCTTATTAAGCACTTTATATTTGGGAGCAACTGCGGTGTTATTAAAAGTTTTTGATGTAGAACGTTCATTAAAAGCCATTGAAAAACATAAAGTTACAATTTTAGGGCAAATACCTACACAGTTTAGGATGATGTGGGCACATCCTGAGTATGATAAGTTTGATTTATCCAGCCTAGAGTTTGCCATTTATGGAGGCTCGGCGGTAGATGTTGAATTTTTAAATAAATTAGCATCCATGGCTCCGAGATTTGGTACAGGAATGGGAATGACCGAAACAGCAGGTTTTACTACGTTCACGCCTGATGGTATTTCTGTTGAAGAAATGGCAGGACAAGTGGGGAGGTATTTTGAACATCTTGGAAAAATTACTATCAGAAAACCAATGAATGAGAATGGAACTGCCGGAGAAGAAATTCCTGATGGAGAAATAGGAGAAATATGTTATCATCCACCTATTGTTTTTCTGGGTTATTACAATTTTCCTGAAGAAACAAAAAAAGCAATATCACAAGAAGGTATTTTGTATAGTGGTGATTTGGGCTATTTTAAAAATATGGGTTCTTATCGTGCATTATACCTTTCCGGTAGAGATAAATTTGTTATTAAACAAAAAGGGTATCAGGTGTTTCCTGATGAAGTGCAAGCATTTATTGCCAAACATCCAAAAGTTGACCAAGTAGATGTGGTAGGTATTAAGCATAAAATATTTGATGAAGGAATTTTTGCTTTTGTAAAGCCTAAAAAGGATATTGAATTGTTACCCAATGAAATTGCAGAGCATTGTAAAAATATTGCAGCCTATAAGCGCCCGCAACACATTGAAATTTGGCCTGTTGATAAAGATTTTCCGATAACGAGAACCACAAAAGTTGATAAATTAGTTTTAAAAGAAAAAGCAGAAGTAATTGTTGCTGAATTGCGGAAAAAAGGTAGGTGGGATGTATAAAAAAGTTTATTATCCTATCTTGTCCAATAAAAAAACTCCCGATTTCTGTTGGTGATAGGCACATGCTATTTTTGATATTTGCTGTACTACAGAAAAGAGTGAACAATTTTTCATTGCAGATATACATATAGCTAAATAGAAGTTTTTAAAAC
>JALWNR010000322.1 GCA_027083715.1 Bacteroidales bacterium | reverse complement strand
GTATTGATATAGGAGGAACAAACACGGTTTTTGGAGTTGTCGATATTAACGGTAATTTTATTGCTGAAAATTCAATACCAACAAAAAAATATCAAACGATTGAGGAATTTATTGAAGCACTTAGCAAGGCAATTAATTATAGTTTAGCTCAAATAGGTGGCAACTATATTCTTAAAGGTATTGGAATAGGTGCTCCTAATGGAAACTATCATAACGGAACAATTGAATATGCACCAAATCTTAACTGGAAAGGTATTGTTCCTATAGCCGACTTATTAAATAAACAATTTCATGTTCCGGTGGTTTTAACAAATGATGCCAATGCTGCTGCAATGGGTGAAATGATTTATGGTGCTGCAAAAGGATTGAAAGATTTTATTGTAATAACTCTGGGAACTGGTCTTGGGAGTGGATTTGTCGTTGACGGTAAAATTGTTTACGGACATGACGGCTTTGCAGGTGAACTTGGACATGTAATTTATGACCCTGAAGGTCGCCTTTGCGGATGTGGACGAAAAGGTTGTCTGGAAACCTATGCCTCGGCAACAGGAATTGTAAAAACTGTTTTTGAATTATTAAATAAATCAGGAGAAAAAAGCTTGCTGCGAGCTATTGATAAAGAAAAATTAAACTCAAAAGATATATACGAAGCTGCGATACAAGGTGATAAAATTGCATTAGAGGCTTTTGATTTCACTGCTTTGGTTTTAGGACGAAAACTTGCTGATGCTGTGGCTATAACAAGCCCTGAGGCTATTTTCCTTTTTGGAGGGCTCGCCCTTTCGGGAGATTATATTTTAGTTCCTACTAAAAAATATATGGAAGAAAACCTTCTGAAAATTTATCAGAATAAGGTACGTGTTGAACTTTCGGGTTTAATGGGAAAAAATGCTGCTATTCTTGGAGCAGCTGCACTTATCTGGAAAGAAATTAAGTAATCGGATAATTGAAAGTGTGATTTACCTTTAAATAGTCTGCTTATAGGCAGGTGTTTAATGGTTTGATTTGATTTAGAAATTTGTCCGACTTGTAACGGATTGGTTAACCGCAATAATTACCTTCGGTGAGGTGCTTCGCAGTTCATGAAATTCTCTTTATGCAGATACAAGGCACCGAATTCCGCCGACATATCTTTATATTTTTTACAAGCATAGCTTGTAAAGAGAAAAGTTCAAGGAATTTGTAACGAGGTAGATGCGTGAAGAGAATTTCAAGCAACACCCAACCTTTAGCCTCATGAGCCAAAGGTGAATAAATTTGAGTGCGTTTATTTTGTAATAAAGCCAGCTTAATGTGTTGCTAGCAAAGGTATTACAATACAGCTATGACAAAAGCGGTGAATTTTGCGGGTTAATTGGAATCACAAATAGTTTGAATTTTAGATTACTGGAAATGAGTTGGGACTAGGGCATACTTATTCCAAATTTATATTATTGAAAAGTAGAGGGCAGCTACTCTTTTTCATCCGGTATTCATTTAAACAAAACCTATTATCTGAAATCATAAATTTAAACTCATAAATATAAGCTATGAAACACTTTAAACTATTTGGTTTTCTTTTAATAAGCGTATTGAGTATTATTCTAGGTTCTTGTCAAAAAGAAATTCAGTACCAAGATCTAACAAAGTGGGTTAATCCGTTTATTGGAACAGGTGGGCATGGACATACTTATCCCGGAGCAAGTTTACCTTTCGGAATGGTTCAATTAAGCCCCGATACTCGGCTAAGCGGATGGGATGGATGTTCCGGTTATCATTATTCAGATTCTGTAATTTATGGCTTTAGCCATACTCATTTAAGTGGTACAGGAATATTGGATTATGGAGATATTTTAATTATGCCTACCCGATGTAATTATTCGTTTACCGGAGGAAATTATGGCTATGAATCCTCTTTTAAGCATGAAAATGAATATGCTGAACCCGGTTATTATAGCGTAATATTAGACAGATATATGATTTTTGCCGAATTAACTTCTACCGAACGTACAGGAATGCATAAATATACTTTCCCCGAATGTCCGAATGCACATATTATTATTGATTTAAAACACAGGGATAGAGTTTTGGAGTCTTCGGTTAAAATTATCGGGAAAAATGAAATTGTGGGTATGCGTCGTTCAAAATCATGGGCAAATAATCAGTATATTTACTTTGTTGCTCAGTTATCAAAGCCATTTAATGAAGCACATATTGCCGTAGATGATAATATTAAAGATGGTATAACAGAAGCCGAAGGTAAAAATTTAAAAGTGATTCTTGATTTTGATGTGAAAAATGAGGAAGCAATCCTGGTAAAAGTGGGTATTTCGGCTGTGAGCATTGAGGGAGCACGTAAAAATCTGGAAAAAGAGAACCCCGGCTGGGATTTTGATTTAATCAGAGATCAGGCAAAAGAAAAATGGAACAAAGAGTTGAACAAGATTCAGGTAGAAGGAGGAACGGAAGAGCAAAAAACAATTTTTTATACAGCTCTTTACCATTCTTTTCTAAATCCGAATATTTTTATGGATGTGGATGGAAAATACCGTGGTACAGACCTGAAAATACATCAGGCAGATAATTTTACCAATTATACAGTGTTCTCACTTTGGGATACTTTTCGGGCTACTCATCCTTTGTTTACAATTACACAAAGAGAAAAAACACTTGATTTTATTAAAACTTTTCTTGCACAATACCAAAACGGAGGTAAGTTACCTGTTTGGGAACTTGCCGGTAATTATACAGGTACCATGATTGGTTATCATGCTATTCCAGTAATTACTGATGCTTATCTAAAAGGGATAAAAGATTTTGATATCGAAATAGCTCTTGAAGCAATGAAACATAGTGCCGATTTGGATCATTTAGGCTTAGATGCTTATAAAACAAATGGCTTTATTGCCATTAATGATGAACCGGAGTCTGTATCTAAAACTTTAGAGTATGCTTATGATGACTGGTGCATTGCCCAAATTGCTAAGTCATTGAATAAAAAAGACGATTATAAGCGTTTTATTCAAAGAGCTCAGTTTTATAAAAATTTGTTTAATCCCGAAAGCAAATTTATGCAACCCAAATTTAACAACATGTGGAAATCACCTTTTGACCCCAGTGAGGTAGATTTTAACTATACCGAAGCTAATGCTTGGCAATACAGTTTTTTTGTACCGCAAGATGTGCAAACACTTATAAAATTACATGGGGGTAACAAAGCTTTTGTAAATCAGTTAGATGAGTTGTTTACAACCGGATCCGAAACCAAAGGTCGAAAGCAAGCTGACATTACAGGGCTTATAGGTCAGTATGCACATGGCAATGAACCCAGCCATCACATGGCATATTTATATAATTTTGCCGGAGCAGCTTGGAAAACACAAGCCATTGTCCGTAAAATTATGAATGAGCAATACCATGATGCACCGGATGGATTGAGTGGAAATGAAGATTGCGGACAAATGTCATCATGGTATATTTTCAGTGCCATGGGTTTTTATCCTGTAACACCCGGAAGTGTTGATTATATTTTAGGAACGCCCTTATTTAAAAAAATCACCATAAATCTTGAAAATGGAAATACATTTACCATTAAAGCTCCTAATGTTTCAAATAAGAATATCTATATTCAATCGGCTAAATTAAACGGAAAGAACTACAAAAAATCCTTTATCACTCATAATCAGATTATGAAAGGCGGTACTCTTGAATTTGATATGAGTAATGAGCCGAATAAATCTTATGGAAAAGAAAACAAAGATTGTCCGCAATCTATAATTAAGGATGATTTAATAGAACCTGTACCGTTTATGAAAGCTCGTTCTTTAACTTTTAAAGATAGTTTAATTGTTGAATTAGAGGTGCCTTTTGATGAAGCAAATATTTATTATACGCTTGACGGAACTGAACCATCTGATAGCTCAACATTGTACAATAAGCCATTAGTTCTGAAAGAAACAACATTAGTTAGGGCAGTTGTATATGGTAAAAATCATACTCCGAGCAATGTTATCAGCACTAAATTTATAAAAATACCCAAAGGGCGAAAAATTAAGCTTTTGTCAAAATATAGTAGTCAATATACTGCCGGTGGCGATGAGGCTTTAATTGATTATCTTAGAGGAGGAGATGATTTTAGGGATGGACTATGGCAGGGATATCAGAAAGAAAATTTTGCAGCAATTGTAGATTTGGGTAAAGTGCAGGAGATACATGAAATAGGTGCCGGATTTTTACAATCCATTAATTCGTGGATTTGGATGCCGAAAGAAGTAGAGTATTCTGTATCAATTGATGGAGTGAATTTTAAAAAAGTAGGAGTAGTTTATAATGGAGTGCCAGATAATGATTATAACGATATACATATAGATTTCACTTATGAACTTAAAAATATAAAAGCTCGATTTGTAAAAGTTAAAGCTAAAAATTACGGTACAATTCCTGATTGGCATCCGGGAGCAGGGCGCGATTCATGGATTTTTGTTGATGAAATAATTATTGAATAAATTACATCTTTGTCCCTGATAATATAAAAAAG